>JANPFZ010000481.1:0-2815 GCA_031423655.1 Polaromonas sp. | reverse complement strand
CGGCAATTGTCCAGATGCTATAGAAATAGCAGCTGCTTGCGCAGGTGATACGTGGGCTACAGGCCTAAAACTCTTATAAAGACAGCTCAACAGCCAGAAAAATGGCTGTACCGGTCACCCCAGTTCACCTTTCAAAAAATGCGCGGCGGCCGGTGGCAGCGGACCGCCAAAAAAAGCAGCAGTCGGCAGGTCGGCAATCAGCCTTCCGTGCTCCAGATAAATCACGCGGCTGGCCAGGCGCTTGACCTGGCCCAGGTTATGGCTGCTGAAGATCAGCGTCATGCCGGCATCGGAAAACTCAGCCATCAGGCGCTCGACTTCGCGCTTCGCCGTGGGGTCCAGGCTGGACGTGGGCTCATCGAGCAGCAGCACCTGCGGCTTGAGCGCCCAGGCGCGTGCCAGCGCCACGCGCTGCTGCTGGCCGCCTGAAAGCGCTCTGGCATTGCGCGGCGCCAGCTCTGCAAGCCCGACGCGCGCCAGCGCCTGCAGCGCATCGGCCCTGGCCTGCCGCCACGGCACACCTTTCAGCCACAGGCCCAGCGCGATGTTGTTTTGCACGCTGGCACGCAGCAGATACGGGCGCTGAAACAGCATCGCCTGGCGCGCATTTGCATCCTGCTCGAAGTGACCTTTCAGGGGCTGGAGCAGCCCGTGAAGGCATCGCAGCAGCGTGCTTTTGCCGCTGCCGTTGGCACCCACCAGCGCCAGCCGGTCACCCGCCTGAATCCGCAGCGAGCATGCCGTCAGTGCCGCAATCGGGCCGAAACACACGCTGACCGAATCGAGCTTGAAGAGTTGCGTCATGGCCGCGCCTCATGAGTCGCCATGCCGGAAGGCAGCAACACCGCTGCATCGGGCAGGTGATCGTCCAGCCGTTCGCGCCAGCGCCGCAACAGCCCAATCACCATGTTGAGCAGCAGCACCACGGCCAGCAACACAATGCCCAGGGCGAGGGCCAGCGGCAAATCGCCCTTGCTGGTCTCCAGCGCGATGGAAGTCGTCATCACGCGTGTGAAGCCATCGATATTGCCGCCGACGATCATCACCGCGCCGACTTCAGAAATAGCGCGACCGAAGGCGGCGATCAACACCGTCAGCAGCGCATAGCGTTCATCGATCAGCAAAATCAGACTGCGCAAAAAACGCCCCGCGCCCAGCGACTCGAACTGCTCGCCGTGGCTGCGGTCAGCGTCTTCAATCGTCTGGCGCACCAGCGCGGCGACGACCGGCAGCACCAGTATGCTTTGGGCCAGCACCATCGCCTTGAATGAAAACAGCCAGCCCAGAAAGCCGAGCGGCCCGCTGCGCGACAGCAGCAGATACACGACCAGCCCGACGACGACGGAAGGCAAGGCGAGCGCCGTATTGAGCAAGGCCAGCACCACGCAGCGCCCGCGAAAGCGCGACACGCCCAGCCAGGCCCCCAGCAACAGGCCCGCGCTGCAGGCGATCAGGCACGCCAGGCCGCTGACTGCGAGCGATCGGGCGACGATGCCCTGCAGCACAGGATCGAACGAGGTAATCAGCGAGAAAGCGGTGTTGAAGCTGCTCGAAAAAGTATTCATGCGGAAAAGTTTTGCTGGAATGTATCGTAGTCAGCCCGCCCCTTGTGGGCATCGGGAATCACCAGCTATGAACGGGCCTGCATAGGAAGCGCCGGCATCGAGGCATTGAAGTGGCGCGCTCGATAATCAAGCTCACACCATGCGCAAAGTCGAAATTTCTTACACCCTTGGCGCCGAGCGCAGCAAGGATGCGCTGCTGCGCAATCCGCTGATGGACATGCTTGAAGCCGTGAGCAACGAGGGCTCGATTGCGAAGGCGGCGAAGGCGCTGGGCCTGTCTTATCGCGGTGTCTGGGGCGCACTGAAAAACCACGAACATACGCTGGGCCGGCCGCTCATCGTCTGGGACAAGGGCCAGCGCGCCCGGCTGACGGAATTCGGCGAAAAGCTGCTCTGGGCCGAACGCCAGGCGCAGGCCCGGCTGGCGCCGCAGATCGAGACCCTGCGCGGTGACATCGAGCGTGCCTTTGCCACCGCCTTTGACGACAACGCGCATGTGCTGACGCTGTACGCCAGCCACGACGTGGCACTGTCGGCGCTGCGCGAACAGACACGCCAGAGCGGCCTGCACCTGGACATCCGCTTCATGGGCAGCGTCGATGCGATTGCTGCGCTGAACGCCGGGCGCTGCATGATGGCCGGCTTTCACACGCTGGACCAGCCTGCCAGCAGCTCGATTGCCGCAAAAACCTACCGTAGCCTGCTAAAACCCGGCCTGCACAAACTGATCGGTTTTGCGTACCGCACACAGGGGCTGATCGTGGCAAAAAACAATCCGCTGCGCATCAACACGCTGGCTGATCTGAAGCGCGCCGGCGTGCGCTACGTCAACCGCGCCGAAGGCACCGGCACGCGCGTGCTGTTCGATGAATTGCTGGCGCAGGCCGGCCTGCAAGGTACAGACCTGCAAGGCTACGAAAGCCAGGAGCCGTCGCACGCGGCCGTGGCGCAGGCGGTAGCCAGCCACGCCGCCGATGCGGGTCTGGGCATAGAGGCGGCGGCGCGTGAAAAAGGTTTGAGCTTCGTGCCGCTGGTGCAGGAGCGCTATCACCTGGTGTGCCTGAAGTCCGAAGTGGCCACGCCGCCTGTCGAGGCGCTACTGACGGAGCTTCAAAGCGATGACTGGCAAACCTGCCTGCAGCGGCTGCCCGGTTACAGCGGCGAAAAGGCCGACAGCGGCCAGGTGCTGTCGCTGCGCGTGGTGCTGCCGTGGTGGAGCTATCGGAAGCCGAAACAGCCTGCTTTTTAAG
>JANPFZ010000480.1:0-3270 GCA_031423655.1 Polaromonas sp. | reverse complement strand
CGCACGCTGTGCAGACTGTCAAAGCGCCGGCACAAATCAGCCGCGACGATGGACACAAAGCCCGGCGCCAGCCCGCACTGCGGGATCAGCGCCGAACGCGCCGCGCCCGCCAGCTCTTTCACACGCCGCGTGCTGGCCACGTCTTCGGTCAGGTCGAGGTAATGCACGCCCGCATCGACGGCGGCCTCGGCAATCGGCGTAGTAAGGTGAAATGGCGCTGCGCTGAGCACCGCAAACTGGCTTGAGAGCGCCGCGCTCAGGGCCAGCTGGTCGGTGATGTCAAGTGTCAGTCGCTTCACTTGCGGGCCGGCTTTCAGACCAGCCAGCGCGGCATGTGACGCGTCCACCACCGTCACGTCGTAGTCCGGCGCAGCGCTGAGCAGAGCGGCGATGGCCGAGCCGATTTTGCCGGCGCCTGCAATCATGATTTTTTTCATGGAACCTCCTTGAAGTTACGGACCAGGTTCATTGTGGAACGCAATGCAGTCGGTTAGTAGCATCAATTAATACAAAACGAAGCCATAATTTAGTTAAACCGTCGTATTTAATATTTGATTTAACTATTAACAGTCGCCTTTCATGAACCTGGACACCATCGACCAAACCCTGCTCGCCGAACTGCGTGAAAACGCGCGCTGCCCGATCGCTTTGCTTGCCCGCAAGGTGGGCCTGTCGCGTACCGCCGTGCAGGCACGCATCGCGCGACTGGAGCGCGACAAGGTGATCACCGGCTACGGCGCGCGCACCGGTGATGCCTACGAGAAGTCTCAGGTGCAGGCGCATGTGATGCTTACCGTCGGCCCCAAGCTGGCCGGCCCTGTGGAAGCGGCGCTGCGCAAAATTCCCGAGGTGCGTTCGCTGCTGTCAATCAGCGGCGCCTTTGACATGATCGCCGTCGTGCAGGCCGGCTCGATTGAACGGCTGGACGCGCTGATCGACCGCATCGGCCTGCTCGACGGCGTGGAGCGCACGCATACGTCGGTCGTGCTGTCAACACGAATTCAGCGTTGATAAAGACAAGAATTTAAGTAAAAACGGGCTGTAGCCCAGGTAGTACGTGTGCAATCAACTACTAATTCGATAGCGTCGTCAAGCGGTGCGTTGCCACGGCATGTGCTTGTTCATCACGCCCGTGTACAAGATACTGGCCTCAAACCTTGCCAGCCACGTCGCCAGCTGTAGCCACGGCTGCGCGGCAAACCACGCCGCATCGGTGTGCGCGAACTGGCGCACGAAGGGCAGTACCGCCATGTCGGCCAGGCTCGCGCCATCGCTGAAGAGCCAGTTTTTATCTCGCAGCCGATGCTGCAAAGACACCAGCCACGCCGCGCCAGCGGCCCGGTGCAATGCGGCGAAGGCTTGCACGTCGTCCGTGTGTTCGCTGGCGTAACGGTTCGGGTATTTGTAGCGGTCCAGGTGCTGCTTGAAGGCGCCGTCGTTGTCTGCGATCAATTGCCGCATGCCGTCAACATCGCCAGCCAGCCAGCTGTCGGGGTCGTGCTGCCGCAGCGCCCACAGCATCACCTCCAGACTTTCATCGATGACCGTGCCATCGGGCAACACCAGCACTGGCACGGTGCTTTTCGGCGAGGCCGCCAGCAGCTCGGGCGGCTTGCTGCGTAGCGCGACCTCGCGCAGTTCGTACGTCAGACCGCTTGATGCCAGCGCGAGGCGCGCCCGCATCGCGTACGGGCAGCGGCGGAAGGAGTAGAGGATGGGCAGGGCAGTCAAGGTCAATGCTTCAGTGGCCTGAATGAACTACAAGGGAAGCGCGGATTGGGACCGCGCCAAGGTGAGGACGGTGACTGTCGCAAGCGCGCAAGTTCAATCTGTCGAATTCGGCTCTGGCTTTTCCGCCAGACTCCGCCGCAAGCGCGACCCCACCTGCTGCGCGCCTATGTGCGGCGTGCGCCGGGCCTTCGCCAGCTCAACCTGCCGTTGTCGCTCGCGGTAACCGGCTTTCTGTTCGGGCGTGGTAATGCCCGCGCAACGCGGGCAGCTCACGCCCAGCTCGAACAGCGGCGACGCGACATCGACCTCGCTCAGCGGATCGCGGCACGACCGGCACAACACATGCTGGCCCTCGCGCAGGCCGTGGCCGACCGACACGCGTTCGTCGAACACAAAGCATTCGCCCTGCCAGCGGCTTTGCGCTTCAGGCACAGTCTCCAGATATTTCAGAATGCCGCCTTCGAGGTGATAGACCTCGTCAAACCCTTTTGATCGCAGCAGTGCGGTTGATTTTTCGCAGCGAATGCCGCCGGTGCAAAACATGGCTACCTTGGGTTTTTTGCCGCCCGATTCGGCCAGTTGGCCACCGGGCGCCATCTCGCGTTCGACCCAGCCGGGAAGTTCTGAAAACGCGGCTGTGGCCGGGTTTAGCGCACCTTCGAACGTGCCGATCAGTACTTCGTAATCGTTGCGCGTATCGACCACCACCACCCCCGGCTCGGCGAGCAGCTCGTTCCAGTCTTGCGGCTTCACATACTGCCCGGCCATCAGCGCCGGGTGTACATCGGGCACGCCCATGGTGACGATTTCTTTTTTCAGCCGCACCTTCATGCGGTGAAAGGGCATGGCTTCGGCCCAGGCTTCCTTGTGCTCCAGCGCGGCCAGGCGCGGGTCTTGGCGCATAGTTGCCAGCACCGCATGCACGCCTGATTCGAGCCCGGCAATCGTGCCGTTGACGCCTTCAGGGGCGAGCAGCAGCGTGCCTTTCACGCCATTGGCTTCGCAGCAGGCCAGCAGCGGCGCCTGCAGGTCGGCAAAGTCGGGCAGTTCGACGAATTTATACAGGGCGGCGGTCAGGAAGCGGGGCATGGTGAGTGGCCAGTTCGGGCATATGGCAAAGACTTCAATCGTAACGGGTGATGCAGGCGTCCGCCCCGGTAAAAACCAGTTAGTTTAAAGCTCAAATCGGCCTCTAGCCCAGGTAATACGTGCGCACGAAGCTACTGATTAAATAGCAAGCTGCGGCCGGAAGAAGCCTGGCAGGACCGTAACATGCAGCTTACTTTCGGTCGATATGATCCTGTGAATGACAACCTGCAAGAAAGCTGCCGTGACAGAACTATTTTCCCTCGCTTTTCGTTCGCTGCCGCTGGCCGCAGCGCTCGCCACCACGGCCGGCTGTTCAGGTCTGACCGAAAAAACCAATGCGGCTGCCAGCACCACGGCGGAGATTGGCAGCAAGGTTGACGGCGCGATCCGGCGCGGCATTTCGTCAGGCAACACGGCAGCCATCAATGCCACCAAAGCGGCCGAAGGGCC
>JANPFZ010000479.1:0-1996 GCA_031423655.1 Polaromonas sp. | reverse complement strand
GGCTCGAATTGCAACTGCCCCTGGCACATTAGCGCCATGATGACGGTCCGCCGCAAAAGGTCATCGCGCGACACGGCAAGCCCCCGCACCACCGGCAAACGCCCCTGATTCAAATGGTCGTAATAGTCGTCGATTGCCTCGGCGTTTTGGCTGTAGATGGGGCCAACCCGGCCAATCGCCGACACACCCAGGCCGACCAGATCGCAATCGGGCTGCGTGCTGTAACCCTGAAAATTTCGGTGCAGCCTTCCCTGTCGCTTGGCGACTGCCAACGCGTCGTCGGGTAACGCAAATTGGTCCATGCCTACATACACGTACCTGGCTTCCTCAAAAACCCCGCGCGCGCGCGAAAGCATCGTTGTCCTGGCGGGAGCCGAAGGCAATTCAGTCATCACAATACGTCGCTGCGGCTTGAAGCGCTCTGGAAAATGCGCATACGCATACAGCGCAACACGATCCGGTTGCAGCAGCTTTACCTGAGCCAGCGTGCGCTCAAACGACTCGGGCGTCTGCGGCGGCAAGCCGTAAATCAGGTCGATGTTGATCGACTCAAACTTCAGGCGGCGGACAGCTTCAACCAGGGCAATTACCTGACCTGTTTCCTGCACGCGATGTACCGCTTTTTGCACGGCCGCATCGAAATCCTGCACACCCAGACTCAAGCGGTTAAAGCCCATGTCAGCCAGCGCGGCGAGTCGATTCGGATCGGCGGTTCGGGGATCAACCTCAATCGAGTATTCACCGTCCGGCGCCAGATTAAAGCTGCGGCGAAGCATGCCCATCAGCCCCCTCAAGTCGTCATCAGTAAAGAACGTCGGTGTACCGCCCCCCAGATGCAGCTGGCTGACTGCCTGACCGGTGCCAAGACGGGCCACGTACAAATCAACCTCGCGGCCAAGATAGCGCAAATACAGTTGCGCCCGCTCCAGGTTCCTGGTGATGATTTTGTTGCAGGCACAGAAATGGCACAGCGACTGACAAAACGGAATGTGTACATACACTGACAGTGGCAAACCCATCACCGCAGTGCCTGCGCGGCGCTGTTCCAGGGCTCTGACGTGGTTCGCTGAGGCACAAGCCTCCACAAAACGGTCCGGCGTTGGATAGCAGGTGTATCTGGAACCCGAAACTTCGAATTTGCGAAGCAGATCGGGCGACGATGCAGTCATTAAAGTTTCCTTGCAATGACTTCACACTTTGTAGGCAAACCCCTACGGGTACCTTGATATGAATCAACACAATAGGTGACCGCAGAAAAAATGTCCGGCAAAAGGCGGGACATAAAGCAGCAAAACGCCGCCAAAAGTTCTGCGTCAGCTGCGACATGAGGCGAACAATAAAACGTGCCTATGTACGGTAGCGCCCAGAGAAAATCTGAGCCAAGCGCTACGATTGACCGCTATCTAGAACGGCGCGAATGATCAAACACTCCATCAAAGTAGCCTGCTCCAACTGCAATATGCGTGACCTGTGCATGCCCATCGGGCTCAGTGCGGAGGAGTTGAGGCGGGTCGATGAACTTGTCACGCGGCGGCCCGTCATCAAACGCGGAACTACCCTGTTTCACAACGGCGAAAAGTTCACTTCCCTTTATGCCATCCGCACCGGCTTCTTTAAAACGAGCGTCACCACTGAAGACGGCCGCGACCAGGTCACTGGTTTTCAAATGGCCGGCGAGATTATGGGCCTAGACGGCATCGTCAATGACCATCACACCTGCGACGCGATTGCGATTGAAGACGCAGAGGTTTGCGTACTTCCTTTTGAGCGCATCGAGGAGATATCCCGCGAGGTTAAGGCGCTGCAACACCATGTTCACAAAATCATGAGCCGTGAAATCGTTCGCGAACACGGTGTCATGCTGTTGCTGGGCAATATGCGCGCCGAAGAACGGCTGGCAGCCTTCCTGCTCAATCTGCTACAGCGACTGCATGCGCGCGGCTTTTCCCAATCGGATCTGGTCTTGCGCATGACGCGCGAAGAGATTGGCAGCTAC
>JANPFZ010000478.1:0-7804 GCA_031423655.1 Polaromonas sp. | reverse complement strand
AGGCGTATAAATGGCCTTGTGTTTGCCGCGCAAACGGAGAGCAACTTCGCTGGCTACTCGTCCGAGGACCTTGTCGGTCGCGTCAATCACAAACCACTCGTGCGTCACGTCAGCGGGTTTGGCGCTGAAGGTTTTCATGAGAATCTTTCGATGATGGTTTGGATGGGCTCTTTTCCACGGTCGGCGTTCTTCTGATGAGAACCTCTTAGGTGGGGGTCCGGAAATGAGCCGTTGACGAAAGTCCGGGCCTGTTTCCTGCTCTGCCGCGGAACCACTAGGCGCTGCAGAGCCTTGGATTATATGAAGATTCGGGCGCCGGCGTCAATTTTCGATGCCCGCCCGCCCAGCGTAAAGGTACGATAGCCACATGTTTTCCTACCGCCACGCCTTCCATGCCGGCAACCACGCCGACGTGCTCAAGCACACGACGCTAATTGCGTTGATGAAGTACTTGACCCAAAAAGACACGGCCCTGACCGTGATTGACACCCACGCCGGCGCAGGGCTGTACCGGCTTGATGGCGACTACACCGAGACCAGTGGCGAGGCCCAGGACGGCATTTTCAGACTGCTCTCAGCATCAAATCAGCCTCCAGCCAAGGTAATACGTGCTCAAGAAGCTACTAAAACAATAGCAACTACCAGTGCATCACCCGCCCCGGTCAAAGCCGCTAAGCCCAGTCCGGCTGCCAAGAAGACCGCTACCAGGCCAGCGCAGGCCTGGACACCCGCGCTGCAAGACTACATTGACCTGCTGCGCGGCCTCAACCCACAGTTCGCCGAAACCGGCAACCTGGCGCACCTGAAAATTTACCCGGGCTCACCCTTCATCGAGCAGCAGTTTTTAAGCGGTCGCGACAAGCTCAAGCTGTTCGAACTTCACCCAACCGACTTCAAGTCGCTGACCGGCAATATTGAGCAACTCGGCGTCGGCCGACAGGTCGCAGTCAGTCGCGAAGACGGTTTTGAAGCCCTGAAAACTTTCTTGCCACCTCCCGCTCGCCGTGCCATCGTTTTTTGCGACCCGAGCTATGAAATGAAAACCGACTACGCCCGTGTCAGCGCCTGTATAACCGACGCAGTCAAACGCTTCGCCACCGGCACCTACGTCATCTGGTACCCCATCATTCCACGCCCGGAAGCCCACGATTTGCCCCGCAAGCTTAAAACACTGGCGGTGAAAGCATCAAGAAGCTGGCTACACGCGACGTTAACTGTCAAATCGAGCAAGTTAACGACAGATGTGGAAGGCGATGTGATTCGCCCCGGCTTACCCGCAAGCGGTATGTTCATCATCAACCCGCCGCATACGCTGAAAGCCGAGCTTCAGCTTGCGTTGCCGCAGATGGTGGCATTTCTGGGTCAGGACCGGAATGCGGCGTTCGGGCTGGAAAGCGGGGGCTAAATGCCGGGCGGTTAACTCGGAATCTGATTTCGTTGCACTCACTACTTCGCAGCCGGAACCGCAACCGCACCGGGAAAGCGGGCCACGTAGTAGGCCAGGGTATCCAGGTCTTCAGGCGGGATCTGGCTCAAAGCTGCCGTCATCGCCTGCGTGTAGCCCGGACGCGTACCAGATCGGAAACCTCGCAAGCTCGCTTGAAGGTAATCCTCGCGTTGCCCTGCAATGCGCGGCACCTGCTGGCCGCCGCTGAAATCTGCTCCGTGGCAGAACACACATTTGTGTTGGGTTGCCAGGACACGCGCCTTTTCCATGCGGGCTGCGTCGGGCGGCGTCGCGGGCGGCGGGGCGGGAATAGGTGGCAGTGTGCCGATGAAATCGGAGAAACCGCGCATATCGTCGTCAGTCAGGGTCTTGGCCACTGCCGTCATGGCTTCGTTGCTGCGCCGGCCCTCACGAAATAAAAACAGTTGCGTGATGGCGTAGAAAGAAGGCTGGCCGGCAAGCACTGGCGTCAGCGGCATGTCGCTTCGCCCATTGGCACCGTGACAGCCAGCGCACAGCCCGGCGAAGCGCTGAGCGTAGCTGCTGGCTGCAGGGCCGCTGGCGGTGGCAGCACTAGCGGCCCTGCTCGCCGCAGCGGCGGGTTTTCGCGCTTTTTCCTGCCCACTGGCATGTGGAGAGATGAGCACCAACGCCAGCAGGGCTGTACCGGACGCAAGGCCTGCAGACCAGCTTTTCATCACTTGCCGTAGCTGATGCGGTAAATCGCGCCTGCGTGGTCGTCACTCACGAGCATCGAGCCGTCTTTAAGCACGAGGAAATCAACCGGGCGCCCCAGATAACCGTTGTTCTCGACGAAGCCCGTCATAAACGGTTCAACCTTGGCGCCGCCCTTGCCACTGGGCCAGGCGACCGAGATGTCGGCGTATTTCTTGGTGCGATTCCACGGACCGTGACGGGCGATGAACATCGCGCCCTGGTACTTGGCGGGGAACATCTTGCCGCGATAAAACGTCATTCCCAGCGAGCCGGCGTGCGGCCCGAGCAGGGCAGCCGGCTTGACGTAGTCGTCGCAGGACTTGCCCCAGCCAAATTCCGAATCGGGAAGATTGCCCTGATGGCAGAACGGAAAGCCGAAGTGCTGCTTGCCGGGCATGGTGACATGGTTGAGCTCGTCGTTCGGAAATTCCTCGCTGAGCCAGTCACGACCGTTGTCTGTGAACCAGAGGTCACCAGTCTTCGGGTCGAAGTCGAAACCGACCGTGTTGCGCACGCCGGACGCGACCGTTTCGATGTTGCTTCCGTCCAGATTCATGCGGTAGATCTTGGCGTAGTCGCCGGGGTCGCAGATATTGCACGGCGCGCCGATGGCGAAATACAGCTTGTCTTTGTGGATGCGCAGGTACTTCCAGCTGTGGTCTTCGCCACCGGGCAGCTTGTCATACAACACCTTGGGCTCGCCGGGGTTGCCCAGCTTGTCCTCGATGTTGTCGTAGCGCACGATCTTCGTGTTCGTGGCCACGTAGAGGCTGCCGTTGTGGAACTCGATGCCGGTGGCCATCGGCATCTTGTCGATGATGACCTTGGCCTCGCGCTTGCCCTGCTCGGGGATGGCGTAAACCTTGTTGGCTACGAAGAGCGAACTGACAAAAATGTTGCCCTTCGCGCCCTGGCGCAAGCCGCGTGCGTCGAGCACGCCTGAAGCCCAGGTCTCGACCTTGAAGCCGGGCGGAAGCTTGAATTTGGAAGTCGGCAACTTGTCGGCTGCAGTTGGAATCGGAAAAGCCGCTACAGGCGCCATCTTCATGGCCGTGTCGGTTTTTGGACGGCCCTTGGCCCAGCCTGGTTCGGCGGCCGGTGGCGGCGCCTGCTGTGCCAGCGCGGCAAAGCCGACGCACCCCAGCGTAGCGAGAGCAATGACTAAACGAATCTGTTTCATGACTTGAGTCTCCTTTTATGGTTGTGATGGCGAAAACCATTGTGGAGCAAGCTTGCGAATTGAGCAATGCCTGAGCACCCATTGACAGCGCAAAGTCCTTATGTCGCCTTTCGACCAGAATCAAATGTCCCCTTTCAAGTTCAAGGGCCACCAAGGCAAGATTGTTAATATTATCGACCTGCAGCCCAGGCAGAATGGGAACAATCAGCTATTATTTTAATAGCTAACTCCAGTGCAGGATATGCGCAAATCGAGTACGACTAGCAGCAGATTTCTACTATTCTCTGGCCACGGGCTGATGAAACGCAGACAAGGTGCCGCTCGTGGTTTAACGGCCAACTCGATCGGCCTGGCCATCAGCACGGCTTATCTGGCCTGAGGCGTGGCAGCGCAGCAGCATGTGCGGCAGATCTCCAGCGATTCACTGGCAGCGCAAGGCATTCGGGCTGAAAGCCTGCTGGTCACGCCGACGGCATTCAACACCGTGTTGTGGCGGGTGCTGACGGTGTCTGGTGATTAGTACCATGAAAGGTTTTTACTCGCTGCTCGATAAAACGCCACGGGTCACGTTCGACGCTTACCCGCGTGGCAACGCACTGGCGGCAGAGTGAGTGATGTTGAGGGCGTGCAGCGGCTCAAAGGCTTCACCAAAGGCTTCTTCGCCCTGCGTGATGAAGCCGGCCGCGTGTTGATCAGTGACCTGCGCATGGGCCCGGAGCCTGACTACACTTTCACGTTTGCGGAAGCCGAAGAGCGCAGCGCGGCGGTTCCACTGGCGATGCCCAAGCAGCTCGGGCGACGAGGCGACATCAAGTGCAGTCTTTCCTGTTGGGGCAGCGCATCATCGCCACGGCAGTGCCGCCGCCCGTGACGCTCTGCAGAAATTCCGCGCCACTGGGACACGCTGGCTAACGCCCGCCGACTCGAGCATTCGCGCTGAATTCGCAACGGTCAGGCTCCTGCCGCTGCCGCCGCCGGTCAGGGTGCGATCGGAATCGAAGCTGTGCCTGTTGCCGGGCAGCCGCCGATGCCTGGGCCGCCGAGCTCGCCATACTCAAAAATCGTCATGCCGAAGCGGTCGCCCGTGGCGTTGGTAGACAGCCAGGCCATTGCTCGGGTCTGTCCGGCCACTGCCAACCTTTGCTCGGTAAGGTTCAATCCGCTGTAAACAGCCTCCCACTTGCCACCTCCCCTGGCAGTCAACTGCCCGATGCCAACGCCAGAGGTGCCCACTCGCCCACCGTTGATGTCGGCACGCATGTCGCGACGCCCGATTCGCGTATCTGGCTCGATTCGTGTATTTCTGAAGTCCGGGTTGATGATGCGCTGTTCGGTCAATCGCAGAGGGTAAGCCTGTCGGGTGCCGCTCGCATTTGGAGCGGTTAGTGCAATCCCTTCAACCTTAACAAGCCCGTTATTGACATATGCCGGTTTCAGTACCGTGGTGTCGATCACCCTTTGCGTCTGCCCAAACTGGAATTGATCGCTCACGACCTTGAACACATCGATCCAGTCACCAGGCTTGACGTCTGGCGTTTGCCCCGTCCAGCACACTCCGCCTGGATGATTAACTTCGAACATGCCGTTTTTCCCGACAAAGCCTCGGGCAGTTCCAATGACAGGTGTAAGTGAAGTTCCCCGTCGAACGACAACCTGCAGTTCGGTTCCTGCGTCGAAGCCGGCGATCGAAATGAAATCACGTTGAGGAAACACCGTGACATCCTTTAGCGAGGGTTGATTAGTTGAAATGGTAGCGTCCAAAAGGTTCTTAGGGTCGTAAAAGACCGGCGTAGTGGGGTTCTTTGGGAGGACCACGCCATTCGGCCCAGCCGGGCAATTACTGAAGCCGGGACCACCTAACTCACCGACCTCGTAGATCGTCATGCCGAGCCGGTCGCCGTTCGAAGCGGTCTTCTGCCACGCCATTGCGCGCGTTTGCCCCTCGATAGCCAGCAAGCTTTCGTCGGCGTTCAATCCGCTAAAAATAGCGGTAAAGGTTGTAGCGGTGCCATCATAGGCAAGAGTTCCAGTTGCGCCGGAGGGGCCCGCCACGCGTCCGCCGGTGCTGTCTGCGCGAATGTCTCGCCTGGTGATGCGGCTGCCCAGCGCCCCTATGAAGTCAGGCTGGATGATCCTGACTTCGAGCCGGTCCAGCGGAATAGGGTTGCCGTTGTCTTGGGCCTGGCCCTTGATTACCACGGTGTAGGTGAAATTGGGGAAAGTGCCTTGCGTGATCCTGACCGCTTGCGTCGCCGTGACGTTCTGTGTGGTCGTCGCACTGCCCCAGCCGGCCAGTGGCGCAGGCATAAGGAACTGGTTATTGCCGGTGTCGCGGTAGGTGACCCGAACCAGGTCTGCCGGCTTAATGTCGGGCGTTGTCCCGAGCCAGCACACGCCCCCCGGATGATTCACCTCCAGAAAGCCGGTTGAATCGGTCCGCCCCTCCGCCCTGGTGACCGCCCCGTTCGGCTTAACCAACTCTACGAGCATGTCTGCATCGGCCGCGAAGCCACTGAGTACAGTGAAGTCGCGCTCCGGGAACACGATGATTTCCTGCGGCATAGGCGGTGGCTCGAAGACCGCTGCCAACGCGGGGCCTGACACGAGGACGGTCATGCTCGTCGCAAGCGCAGCAAGGGCAGACACCGCTCCCCAACGGCTCGCTCGAAATTGACTTCCTGATGGCCTGGCAAGCCCGTGGGCTGCTGGCCGCGCGATACCGGCTGTAGCGGTATCTGGATAGGTGCGGGGAATTTTTCTCAAGGACTCAAACATGGTGTTTCCTTTCAGTGTTCAGAGTCTCAAACTTCCAAAGGTCGCAGGTGAGTGCGATGCTTGTGGTTCTGGCTTTGCGTACGGGTGATGTCCCGGTGCTCAGTGGGAAAACGGCGAGAGCTTCAAGAACGGAAGAATGCCGGCCGAGGTGCCGTTGCGTCCCACCGCCGGCAGGCATAGGGTTTCATCCGGCGCATTGATCGCGCTGGCCGGGAACTGCTGACTTGCTGAATGACCGTTAGGCACGCACAGCGAAGGATGATCGAATGGCGCTTTTTTCATGCGTACCCGCTCATCGGTCAGCGAAAGAAGAAACTTCACAAGGTTGACCTTCTCCTCCACGCTCAGGCCCAGGGGCTGGATGTCCGGATCGAGGTCGTCGGCGTTGTCCCGGCCAAAGTCGCCGCCCCGGTCATAAAAATCGACGACCTGCATCAGGGTGGCTTTGCCGCCATTGTGAAAATAAGGCCCGGTCAGCTCGACATTGCGCAGCCCGGGAGCCTTAAAGGCACCGTTGACAGCGGCTTTGTCCAGCTCGGGTAGCGCGTACTTGTTGGCATCGAACCCGTTTCCCAGCACTCTGGCTGCTTCAGATTTGCTCTGCCTGCCCTGGGTCGCAAACAGCAGGGTTTCAGACAGGGGCAACCTAAAGCCATCGGTGCCGCCCACGCCGAGGTCGTCCAGCGTCGGCCTGACACCAATGTTGTAGAAGCCGTTGTCATAGGTTTTTACACTGCCGTTGCCCATGGCCATGGTTTCAAGTCGCTGATTGAGCACATTGCGAAACGAGGCGTTGGTCAATTCAGCGCCGCCATGGCAATTAATGCAGTGTCCCTTGCCCTGGAAGACTTCGAATCCGGCACGCTCGCTGGCGTCGAGCTTCTTTGCGTCACCGGCCGCGTACTGGTCGAAGCGGCTGTCGTCGGCCACCAGCGTGGACTGGTAGAGCTGCAAGGCGAGCGAAAAGAACAGCGTGAAGTTGGCCTCCATCTGGCTGACCCGCTCTTCGACCTGACGGTCGAAGGTGACGGGCTGGCGCAAATCCATGGATTTGCGTTCCTGCGCCTCGACGCGGGTGAAGCGCACCACATCGGGTGACTGCCAGTAGGCCGGCTTGAAAGCCCGCCTGACCAGCGAGTGGTAGGGCGGCCGGCCTTTTTCGAATTCGCCGAGCACGCTGTCTTCCTTCGAGATGGTCTGCCCGTCGAGTATTTTCTCGCCAAGCAGCTTTTTTCCAATTTCGACAAAGGTCCGGTTGCTGCAGCTCATCTCGGTTCCGGAAAGCGGCGGCCCCGAGCCTTGCGAGGCCAGCGATGAGGAGGGAATCGCGACCTGGACCTTGCGCAGAATGCCGGCCTCGCGCTTCCACACCAGCGCGTTGGGGTTGCGCAAGCCAAACGGGTCGCCACCGTTGAAGACGTTGTTGCCGCGGCCATCCCAGAAGTTGCGAAAGTTGAAAACCGCATTGATCACGCTGGGCGTGTTGCGCGGCTCGACGCGGCGGCTGTTGTTGTTGGCACCGAGGTGAAAGCCATCAGGGTCTCGGGTGTAGTCGCAGCTGTCGGCCTCGGCGCCCTTGTTGGTGACATTGAGCTTGCGGAACTTGCCATTGAACACGCCCTGTGACGACGCCACATCATTGACGTCCATTCGATGGTTTGGATAGTTGCTCGACGGTGACGAAA
>JANPFZ010000477.1:0-1861 GCA_031423655.1 Polaromonas sp. | reverse complement strand
GTGCAGCTGCCGGTGGCACCGGGCATGCTGGCCATCGCTATTCCTGGTTTGAAGGCGCTCGGCTTTCGCGGCTGCAACATCACCTTGCCGCACAAGGTCGATGCACTACAGCTCGTCGATGAAGTTGACGCGACGGCCAGTCGCATGGGCGCAATGAACACCATCGTGGTGCAGCCCGACGGCTCACTCAAAGGCTTCAACAACGACGGCTACGGTTATATCCAGAGCCTGCTTGATGCCCAGCCCGATTGGCGCGCCGACGCCGGGCCGATCACGGTTCTCGGCTGCGGTGGCGCGGCGCGTGCGGTGGTACACAGCCTGGCAGATCGCGGCGCAAAAGAGATTCGCCTGTTGAACCGCACCGATGCCACAGCCGAGGCGCTGGCCACCGAATTCGGCGCGCCCGTCAAGGCCCTGCCCTGGGCGCAACGGCATGCGGCGCTGGCCGATGTGGCGCTGCTGGTCAACACCACCAGCCAGGGCATGCACGGCATGCCAGCGCTTGAGCTTGACCTGACTGCGCTGCCGAAACACGCGCTGGTGTCTGACGTGGTCTACGTGCCGCTGGAGACGCCATTGCTGGCCGCAGCACGCCTGCGCGGCAACCCCACCGTCAATGGTCTGGGCATGCTGCTGAACCAGGCGAGGCCGGCGTTCCACGCCTGGTTTGGCGTCATGCCCGAAGTCACGCCGGAGTTGCGTCGGACGATTGAAGCGACGCTGTGATGCTGCCAACCCTGTGACGCTGTGACATAACCAATCTTGTGCGCTGGATTGAAGCGTTGGTTGGTACGCTATAAATTCAATAGCTTATTACGCCCGTATCCATTGGGCTAGAGGCCGATTTGATCACCAAATCTGGTCTGTATCAGGCTGACAGGCATTCACCCTGCAAGTCGCCGGCTATCAGCCTGAATTGCTCCAGTGCCGCTTCAAGGTCATCCACGATTTCTTGCGCAATCACGTCGGGCGGCGGCAGGTTGTCGCTGTCGGCCAGCGAATCGTCCTTGAGCCAGAAGATGTCCAGGCTGGCCTTGTCCCGCGCCATAAGGTCGGCGTAGTCGTACGCGCGCCAACGGCCTTCTTGACCGGTGCCGTCCCCCGTTCGGCCTGAGCCTGTCGAAGGCTCCGCGCTCCACGTCGCCTTTCGGTCATGCCGATTCGCCGGGTTGTAGAGTTTGACGAACTCGTCCAAATGCTCGCGCCGCAGCGGATTGGTTTTAAGCGTGAAGTGCTGGTTGGTACGCAGGTCGTAAATCCACAGCTTTTTGGTCCATGGTGTTTCGCTGGCAGGCTTGCGCTCAAAAAACACCACATTCGCCTTAACGCCCTGTGCGTAAAACAACCCAGTAGGCAAACGAAGAATCGTGTGCACATCGCACTCGTGCAGCAGCTTTTTGCGAATGGTTTCACCCGCGCCGCCTTCAAACAGCACGTTGTCGGGCAGCACCACCGCCGCACGGCCGTGCTGCTTGAGCAGCGTTTTGATGTGTTGCACAAAGTTGAGCTGCTTATTTGACGTGGTGGCCCAGAAGTCGTCACGCTCAATCACGTCTTTTTCGGTCGTTACCTTGCCCTCAGCGCCGGTAATCATCGTGCTGCTTTTTTTGCCGAACGGCGGGTTCGCCAGTACCACGTCAAAGCGCTCGCCGGGGTCAGCGGCCAGTGCATCGGCCACAACGATGGGTACTGATTTGTCGGAGCCAATGCCGTGCAGCATCATGTTCATCGCGGCCAGGCGGGCCGTGCTTTGCACCAGCTCGTAGCCGGTGAAAGCCTTTTCTTTCAGGTGCTTTTTCTGCTCACGCGTCAGGTTGGCGTTGTGGTTGGCCACATGGTTGTGCGCTGCAAACAAAAAGCC
>JANPFZ010000476.1:0-4618 GCA_031423655.1 Polaromonas sp. | reverse complement strand
CACGGCGCGTTCGCCGGTCTCCAGTTCCAGACCGGTCTGGTAGTGCAGGGCCGAATGCACCACGTTGAAGTGGGTGATCACCGCGCCCTTGGGCTGTCCGGTGGTGCCCGAGGTGTACAAAATGATGGCCGCTGCCTGCTCGATTTCATCGACTTCATCATTCGCTTCAGCAGCGCCGTCTGTCAGCTCCTCCCATCGCGTGAAGTGCCCGGTTTGCGGGGCAGCAAGCCCATCGGCGCCACTGCAAAGCACTTGTAGCAGCGCGGAGCCGTCGTCAAGCTGCGCCGGCAGCAGGTGCGCCAGGTCAGACTGGGCGATCACCGCGCGTGCGCTGCACTGGTTCAGGATGAACGCGAGGCCTTTGGCCGAGTCGCGCGGGCTGACCGGGACGGCCACAGCCCCGCGCTGGGCAATGGCATAAAACGCCAGCACGAACTCGGCCCGGTTGGCCAATAACAAGGCCACCCGGTCACCTCGCCTTACCCCCAGTCGCTGCAGTCCCGTGGCTATTCGCGCGCTGGCGTCTTTCAATTGCGCCCAGGTCCAGCGCTGCGTGCCGTCCACCAGCGCCTCAAGCTGCGGATGCCGGTCTGCAGCCTCGTGCAACAAGGTGGCGATGCCGGAAGGGCGAGAAGCGAAGCAGCGCACCAGGCGCGAATCAAAATGCGCTTCGCGTCGCAGTGCCTGGCCGGTGGGCAGGCGCCAGTGGGTAGACGCGTGAAGATCTTTATTCATGATGGACAGGCCGAACTCAGTGTCCGTTGGCACCGCGTTCGATCACGATCTCGGCATCAAGCAGATGCCGCGAGTGGTTCAGGTCAGACTGACTGATCAAAATCGAAAGGCCGCTTCCGCGCATCTTGCCCACTACTTCGGAAAGCCTTTGCGACAGCGCGGGCGCCACGCCTTCAAACGGTTCATCCAGCAGCAGCAGTCGTGTACCCACCGCCAATGCACGGGCCAGCGCCACCATCTTTTGCTGCCCGCCCGACAGCAGCAGGGCTTTGCGGGCACGCATTTCAAGTAACTCAGGCAGCACCGAATACACCAGATCGAGCCGTTCAGCCAGCACCAGGCTGGGCGACACCCACAGCGGCACGCAGATGTTTTCCTCAACGGTCAGCTCAGGCACCAGGCCGCGGTCTTCGGGCATGTAGCCAATACCCAATCCGGCGCGCTCGTGGCTGGCCAAGGCGCCCAGATCAATGTCGCCAAAATGCAGACTGCCTTCGCGCAGCGCAAGGTGGCCCATGATGCATCGCATGACGCTGGTTTTTCCAGCGCCATTGCGCCCGACCAGTCCCACCAGGCTGCCCGGCGCGACGGTGATGGAAAACTGCCGCAATACATCCACGTTCTGGATCGCCACGACGGCCTCGACAAGTTTGATCATGGGCTTGCTCCCGCCGTTGATCGCACGGAACCGGTTACATAACGCTGCACTTCAGCGTCTTCCAGGACGACCGCCGGGGAGCCGTCAGCAATCACGCGGCCGCTGTAAAACGCGATGACGCGCGAGGCGTAGCGCTCGACGATGTCCATGTCGTGTTCGACAAAAACGACGGTGACTGGCCGTTCCTGGGTGCCGCGGTCAATCGCGTTGGTGACGGTGTCCATGGTCATGAACTTCTCTTCGGCGCTGACGCCGCTGGTAGGTTCGTCGAGCATCAGCAGTTTCGGGCTACCCGTCAATGCCATGGCGATATCCAGAAGTTTGCGAACGCCGCCGGGAAGCTCCATCACCGGCCGAAACGCATGTCGGGCCAGATCGAAGCGCTCCAGCAGGCCCAGACATTCGGTCACCGCGGCTGGCGCGTGTCCCGACTGGAAAAACGAGCGCTGACCCCGGCTGCAGTGCAGCGAGGCCAGCATGTTGTCCAGCACCGTCAGGTGCATGCACAGCTGCGGAATCTGAAATGACCGGGCCACGCCCCGATGCGTGATCTGGCGCGGCGCCAGCGCGGTAATGTCTTCGCCGTCCAGCACGATCTGCCCTGACGAAGGCTTCAGGTAGCCGGTGATCATGTTGACGAAGGTTGTCTTGCCGGCGCCATTGCTGCCGATCAGGCACACCCGCTCGCCGGTGGCAATGTCGATGGAAATGTCAGCCGCCGCCACCACCGCGCCAAAGCTGCGGTTGAGACTTTTCGCCGATAGCAGGGATGCGCTGGCGGGGCTCATGGCAATTCATCCGTGGGGCTGCGTTGGGGCAGCAACCGGTGCATCTGCGAGCCCAGCCCATCCGGCAGGAAGCGAATTACCAGTAATAGGAAAATGCCCAGCGCCAGTTGCCAGGTGTTCGGGAAATAAGCACTTGAAAACGAGCGCACCAGCTCCAAAAGCAGGGAGCTGACGAACACCGCCGTCACGCTTTGGTGACCAGCCAGAATAGCCACAAAGACGAATTCTCCGGACGTCGTCCAGTAGCTGAACTGAGGGTCAATATGGCCCAGTGCCAATACGCTCAGCGCGCCGCCCAGGCCGCCGACAAATGCGGCCAGCAGATAGTTCCAGGCCACCAGGTTGACGACCGACATGCCCAGGTACTCCACCCGCAGTTCGTTCTCACGCACCGCCAGCGACAGCAGTCCGCGCGTGGAATCGCAGTACACCCGCGCCAGCGCAGCCATCAGGCAGCTGATGCCCGCAGTGACGCCCCAAAGCAGCAGGGTGGATTGCGCCCCCTGGGGTTTAAAACCGAACAGCGTAGGTCGCGTCACGTTGAAGCCGTCCGAACCACCTAGCGCGTCGCTTTTCATCAAGATGCCATACAGCACCATGGACAGCGCCAGCGTCAGCATGGCAAAGAAAATGCCGCGATAGCGAGCCAGCAGCGGCGCAAAAGGCAGCGCGACCAAAAATGCCGTCACACCGCCGGCCAGGCACAGCGCCAGCACATCGGTAATGCCCAAGCGGTTGAACAGCAAGGCGGCGGCGTAACCACCGGCCGCAAACACCAGCCCCTGGCCAAACGGTACCGCCCCGCAGCGCATCATCAGCACAATGCCCAGCGAGACCAGGCCGTTGGACAAGGCAATCGTGGACAAAAAAATCAGCCACTTGGGCAATACCAGGCCCAGCCCAAGCAGCGCCAGAAAGACCAGCGCGCTGACCAGCGCCACTCGCCGCGCAGAAAAAGCAATCAAGACCAGGCCCTCCGGGCACATTGAAGAGCGCAGCAAGCCATCAGATCTTTCGCGCCTGAATGCGCTGAAACAGACCTTCCGGACGGAACACCAAAATCGCAGCCATCACCACATAGATGCTGAACAACTCGGCCGGCGGCCAGATGTGTACGGCAGAGGCCCGCGCCAGGCCGACGATCAGCGCGCCAATGGCTGCCCCTTCGATGCTGCCCAGCCCGCCGATGATCACCACCGCAAACGACACGATGATCACGCCGACGCTCAAGCCCGGTTGCACGGAAATCATTGGTGCCGTGAGTGCGCCGCCCAGCGCCGCAAAAAACACGCCGCCCATGAAAGCCAGCGTGTAAATCCGCGACACGTTGACGCCCATGCTGGCGGCAACCTCAGCGCTGTGAATCACGGCAGTGACGATCTTGCCCTGGCGCGTTCGATTAAGCACCCACCAGGTCAGCAGCCCGCAGACCATCGCCAAGCCGATCAGCAGCACGTCGTAGCCGACGTAGGACTGCCCGGCGATATCAAGCGTGCCAAAAGCCTGGTAAGTGTCAGACACATAGTAGGGATTGACGCCCCACAGCAGTTTGGTGATGTCTTCCAGCATCAAAAACAGCGCGTAGGTCACCAGTACCAGCAAGACCTCGTCGCGGCCGTAAAACATGCGCAGCAAGCCGCGTTCGGTCAGCGGTGCCAGGATGGCCGACACCGCGACTGCGGCAGCCACCAGTGCGACCACTGTGAAGGCAGGCGTCATCTGAATCGACAGCAGCCAGCTCACGAGGCTGGCGCCCGCATAAGCGCCCACAGCATAGAAACTGCCGTGGGCGATGTTCAAAATTTTCAGCACGCCAAACACAAGGGTCAGTCCCAACGCCACGATAAAAAGCCAGGCCGCATAGGTCAGGCCGTCGAACAGGATGGTGATCAGCAGGTTCATGTTCGGCGTTCAAGAAATTAAATGTCTGAGGCGGTAAGCCTCATTGACACTTGGCCCCCGGAAAACCGGCCTTGATCCAGTCTTCGCTCTTCATGTTGACCGGCGGGTTGACGCACTCGGCAGCGAATCGCTGGATGTCATCAAGCACCACCATTTTTTTGGCCGCGTCATAGCGGGTCTTGCCAATGGCGGTTTCCTGAATTGCCTGCTGACCGTCGCCCAGCGCCATGCGGATGGTGCCGGCAGGAGACTCCCACTGGCTGCCCTTGAGTGCTGCGGCCAGTTGCTCTTGCGTCGGCTTCTTGCCGCCGTTGGCCGCTATCGCCTTTTCTGCTGCGGCTTTCAAGCCCAGCAAGGCCTGCGCCATGCGATAGGGCGCTTGCACCGGGTACACGTTGTAGGTTTTCTCATACAAGCCAAACCACCAGTCGTTCAGCGCCGACTTCGGTGACATCAGCCCATAGGCTCCGCGCGCGCCGAGGATGACGCCATTGGGCATCTTGTCGCCCAGGCCCGGCAGCACATGGTCTGCGGC
>JANPFZ010000475.1:0-1811 GCA_031423655.1 Polaromonas sp. | reverse complement strand
CGAGTGGACGCAGACCGAGTGGAAGCTGTTGAACCTCGAAGGCAAGCCGGGTTACGGCGTGCAAATCACGCCGAAATTCCATGTGGTCGCCTTCGACTTCGGCGTGAAGAAAAACATCTTGCGCATGATGGCCGAGCGCGGTGCGCGTATCACCGTGGTGCCGGCACAGACGCCCGCCGCTGACGTGCTCAAGCTCAAGCCCGATGGCATTTTTCTGGCCAATGGCCCGGGCGACCCGGAGCCGTGTGACTACGCAATTGCGGCGGTGCGCGAATTGATCGAGACCGGCATTCCCACCTTCGGCATCTGCCTGGGCCACCAGATCATGGCGCTGGCCAGTGGTGCCAAGACTTTCAAGATGAAGTTTGGCCATCACGGCGCGAACCATCCGGTCAAAGACCTCGACAACGGCCGCGTCAGCATCACCAGCCAAAACCACGGTTTTGCCGTGGATGAAAAAAGCCTGCCGGCCAACTTGCGCCCGACCCACATCAGTTTGTTCGACGGCACGCTGCAGGGCTTGGCGCGCACCGACAAGCCGGCGTTCTGCTTTCAGGGTCACCCGGAAGCGTCACCCGGCCCGCACGATATTTCATATCTGTTTGATCGCTTCACGGAGCTGATGGAGAAAGCGCGTGGCTAGCAAGCTCGCTTCAAAATCACACAGCGTGATTTCAAGCCCCGAGATAGCTACGCTCGACCTGACCTCAAAGGTGATGGAGATTCGCGGCCATCGGGTGTTGCTGTCTCCACAGCTGGCAGTGCTCTACGAGGTAGAGCCCCGGGTGCTCATGCAACAGGTGCAGCGCAACATCGAGCGCTTTCCAGCAGACTTCATGTTTCAGCTGAATGCAGATGAGTTCGACAACTTGAAATCACAATTTGTGACTTCAAGTTGGGGCGGTGTTCGAAAGCTTCCCTTTGCGTTTACCGAACAGGGCGTTGCCATGCTCTCCAGCGTGTTACGCAGCGACCGTGCTGTCGCTGTCAATATCGAAATCATGCGTACATTCGTCAAGCTGCGCGGCATGCTGTCTGAACATGCTGACCTCAAGCGCAAGTTAAACGCACTCGAAAAGAAATACGACGACAACTTTCGCATGGTGTTTGATGCCATCCACCAACTCATGGACGAACCTGCTCCAGGCGCCTACAGCCGCAGCCGCATCGGTTTCACCAAAGATTCGAAAGACAAATAAACCATGCCAAAACGCACAGACATTAAATCCGTTCTCATCATCGGCGCCGGCCCCATCATCATCGGCCAGGCCTGCGAGTTCGACTATTCCGGCGTGCAGGCCTGCAAGGCGCTTCGCGAAGAGGGCTACAAGGTCATCCTGATCAACAGCAACCCGGCGACGATCATGACCGACCCGGCGACGGCGGACGTGACCTACATCGAGCCGATCACCTGGCAGACGGTTGAAAAAATCATCGCCAAAGAAAAGCCCGACGCGATTTTGCCAACCATGGGCGGTCAGACGGCGCTGAACTGTGCGCTTGATCTATGGAAGCATGGCGTGCTTGAAAAGTACCGGGTCGAACTGATAGGCGCCAAACCCGAAGCCATCGACAAGGCCGAAGACCGGCTGAAGTTCAAGGACGCGATGACCAAGATCGGCCTGGGTTCGGCCCGTTCCGGCATTGCGCACAGCCTGGAAGAAGCCTGGGCCGTGCAGAAAACGCTGGGCTTCCCGACTGTGATTCGGCCCAGCTTCACGCTGGGCGGCACCGGCGGCGGAATTGCCTACAACTCGGAAGAGTTTGAAGTGATTTGCAAGCGCGGCATCGAAGCCTCGCCGACCAGCGAG
>JANPFZ010000474.1:0-10332 GCA_031423655.1 Polaromonas sp. | reverse complement strand
TGCCCCAGTTTCATCACCGTTGAAGGCGGGCAGCTGAAAAAGCCGAAGAAGGAAAAAAAGGGCGATGCATCAACCCTGTTCGACGTACCGCAGCCGGTGCTGCCTGTGGCTGAAAGCGCCTGGGGCATTGTGGTCGGCGGCGTCGGCGGCACAGGCGTCATCACCATCGGTCAATTGCTTGGTATGGCCGCGCACCTGGAAGGCAAGGGCGTGGTGACGCAAGACGCGGGCGGCCTGGCGCAAAAAGGCGGCGCGACCTGGAGCCACATCCAGATTGCGAACCGGATGGATGCGATCTACACCACCAAGGTTGATACCGCGAAGGCCGACCTGGTGATCGGCTGTGACCCGATCGTGGCGGCGAGCAAGTACACGTTGACGGTGATGCAGCCGGGCCGCACGTTTGTCGCGATGAACTCGCACGGCACGCCCACTGCGGCTTTCGTCAGCAACCCCGGCTGGCAGTTTCCCGGTGGCAATTGCGAAACGGCGGTCACCTCGGCCGTCGGTAGCGATCTGGTCGGCTCGTTCGATGCCGAACAGGTGGCGGTGCAACTGGTCGGGGACTCGATCTACACCAACCCGCTGCTGCTGGGCTATGCGTGGCAGAAGGGGCGGGTGCCGCTGTCGCATGCGGCACTGATGCGCGCCATCGAGCTCAATGGCGTTCAGGTCGATAACAACCAGGCGGCGTTTGAATGGGGCCGCCGCTGCGCGCATGACCTGGCGCAGGTGCAGGCGCTGTTCAAGGCGGCGCAGGTGATTGAGTTCGTTAAAAAACCGTCGTTGACCGAGATGCTGGCCAAACGAGTCGAGTTTTTGACGGCGTACCAGAACGCTGCGTACGCGCGGACGTATGCCGACTTTGTTGAAAGGGTGCGTCTGTCTGAGGCCAAACTGGGTAAAACCGTGCTGACCGAAGCGGTTGCGCGCTATCTGTTCAAACTGATGGCCTACAAGGACGAGTATGAAGTCGCCAGGCTGCACACCGACCGCGCCTTCCTGGGCCGGGTACACGCCCTGTTCGAAGGCGACTTCAAGCTCAACTACCACCTCGCCCCGCCGGCGCTGTCAGCCAAAAACGACAAAGGTGAACTGCAAAAGCAGCAGTTTGGCCCGTGGATACAGACTGCTTTCAAAGTGCTGGCACCTTTGAAGATACTGCGCGGCACGTTGCTGGACCCGTTCGGGCGCACTGAAGAGCGCCAGACCGAGCGCGCGCTGATTGGCGAATACCGCGCCAGCATTGAGGAAGTACTGGGAAAACTCGGTGCCGGCAACCACACCACCGCCGTGGAAATCGCCAGAATCCCCGAGATGATCAAGGGCTATGGTCATGTCAAGGCTCGCCATCTGGCGACCGCACGGCCGCAGTGGGCGGCGCTGATGAGCGAGTTTCGCCAGCCCGACCAGGTCGCGGAGTTGGCAACGGCCTGATTGCAGCGCCTGAACGCGGCTGCGCGCCAACATTGGCTGCTCGCTCTGCGGGCAAAATTCAAGGCTTTATAAGCAGCCCTTGTGCAATGGCGGGAAGCTGCCTTTGCCAGGGCGCTTGCGACTTGGGCGCCGCATACAATTGTGCGCTGTCAGCCAGCGCCTCTAGACGGGGGACTGCGCTGGCGCATCCCTTAAAACCGCTCTGGAGTCAGCCGTGTTCATTTCTTCCGCTTTTGCCCAAACCGCTCCCGCTGCTGCCGCAGGCGGCGACATGATGTCATCGCTCACCGGCATGCTGCCGCTGGTGCTGATGTTTGTGGTGCTGTATTTCGTGATGATTCGCCCACAGATGAAAAAGCAAAAAGAGCATCGCGCGATGATCGAGGCGCTGGCCAAAGGTGACGAGGTTGCCACCGCAGGCGGGCTCCTCGGCACGGTGACCAAACTCGGCGAGTCTTACCTGACACTGCAACTGGCACCCGGTATGGAAGTGCAAATGCAGCGCAGCGCCATCGTTCAGGTACTGCCCAAGGGCGCTATCAGCGGTTCCAAATAAATGCAGCCGGCGTCGCAGCATCGGCTTGCCGGCGCTGCGCTGACCTCGGCCTGAATTCCTTCGCTTGAATTGCCTCACCCGTCCACCAGGAACAGCTCCCTCATGAATCGATATCCGGTCTGGAAGTACGCCATCATGCTGGTTGCGCTGCTGGTCGCGGCGCTTTACACCTTGCCCAATCTGTTTGGCGAGTCGCCTGCGGTGCAGGTCTCAAGCACCCGTTCCAGTACAAAAATTGATTCCACCACCCTGGCGCGTGTCGAGCAGGCCTTGAAAGATGCATCGATCACCGCAGACGCCATTGCGCTCGATGGCGTGTCGGTCAAAGCCCGTTTCGCCGACACTGACGCGCAGCTCAAAGCCAAGGATGCGATTCAAAAAGCGCTGGCGCCCGATGCGGCCAATTCGGCTTATGTGGTGGCGCTGAACCTGATCTCGCGTTCGCCTGCCTGGCTCACGGCATTGCACGCGAATCCGATGTATCTCGGGCTCGATTTGCGCGGTGGCGTGCATTTCATGCTGCAGGTGGACATGCAGGCCGCACTCACCAAGCGGGCGGAATCGCTGGCAGGTGATCTTCGCTCAACGATGCGCGAGAAAAATATTCGCCACAGCGGCATCAACCGAAATGCGCAGGCCATCGAGGTCAGGTTTCGTGATTCAGAAACGCTGGCATCGGCCAAGGGATTGATCCAAGACCAGTTTCCTGATCTGCAAACTGTCGACGCAGCCGATGGCACGGACTACAAACTGACCGCCACCATCAAGCCCGAGGCCGCCCGACGAATTCAGGACCAGGCACTGAAGCAGAACATGGTGACGCTGCACAACCGCATCAATGAACTGGGCGTGGCCGAGCCGGTGATTCAGCAGCAGGGCCTGGATCGCATCGTGGTGCAATTGCCTGGTGTGCAGGACACCGCCAAGGCCAAGGATATTTTGGGACGCACAGCGACGCTGGAAATGCGGCTGGTTGAAGATGGCGCCGAAGCGCGCGCTGCAGAAAACAACACCGGCCCGGTGCCGTTTGGTGCCGAACGCTTTCTGGAACGCAACGGGCAAGCGGTGATCGTCAAAAAGCAGGTGATTCTGACCGGCGAGAATTTGACCGACGCCCAGCCGGGCTTTGACTCGCAAAACCAGCAACCCAAGGTGGACCTGACGGTTGACGCCAAGGGTGGTCGCATCATGCGCGACACCAGCCGCGAAAACATCAAAAAGCGCATGGCGATTCTGCTGTTTGAAAAGGGCAAGGGCGAAGTGCTAACGGCACCGGTTATTCAAAGCGAACTCGGCAACCGTTTTCAGATTTCAGGCTCGATGAGCGTCTCGGAAGCCAATGACCTGGCGTTGCTGCTGCGAGCCGGCTCGCTCGCGGCGCCAATGGAAATCATCGAGGAACGCACGATTGGCCCGACGCTGGGTGCCGACAATATTTCCAAGGGCTTTCAAAGTGTGACTTGGGGCTTTATCGTGATCGTGTGCTTCATGGCAATCTACTATATGCTTTTCGGACTTTTTTCTGGCCTGGCGTTGGCAGTCAATCTGCTGCTGCTGGTGGCTGTGCTTTCGATGTTGCAGGCCACCTTGACCTTGCCGGGCATGGCTGCCATGGCGCTGGCATTGGGTATGGCCATTGACTCCAACGTGTTGATCAACGAGCGCGTGCGAGAGGAACTGCGCAACGGCGCGTCTGCGCAGGCGGCGATCAACACCGGCTACGAGCGCGCCTGGGCCACCATTCTGGACTCGAACATCACCACGCTGATTGCCGGCCTGGCCTTGCTGGCCTTCGGTTCGGGGCCGGTGCGCGGTTTCGCCGTGGTTCACTGCATCGGGATATTGACCAGCATGTTCTCGGCGGTATTCTTCTCGCGCGGTCTCGTCAACCTCTGGTACGGTCGGCAGAAAAAGCTCAAGACTGTTTCGATCGGTACGATCTGGCGCCCGGCGGAATCGACTGCTGTCGCGAAGTAATGATATCGCTGTCGATGTAGATATAGATGTATTTCCCGGCCTTCGCCTCCTCAGGACACTAAATGGAATTTTTCAAGATTCGCCGCGACATTCCGTTTATGCGGCATGCACTGGTCTTCAACGCGATCAGCTTTGTCACGTTCGCGCTGGCGGTGTTTTTCCTGTTTACGCGGGGTCTGCACCTGTCGGTGGAATTTACCGGCGGCACGCTAATGGAGGTGAACTACACCCAGGCGGCGGACGTTGGAAAAATTCGTGACACTGTCTCAGGCCTGGGGTTCACCGATGTCCAGGTTCAGAACTTCGGCAACTCCCGCGATGTGATGATCCGCCTGCCGGCACAAAAGGGCGTCAGTACCGCGCAGCAAAGCGACAAGGTACTGGCTGCGCTGAAAGCGGCCGACAACAGCGTCACTCTGCGCCGCACCGAATTTGTCGGCCCACAGGTGGGCGAAGAGCTCGCGCAGGACGGCTTGAAAGCGCTGGCCATGGTGGTGTTCGGGATCATGGTTTACCTGGCTTTCCGCTTTGAGTGGAAGTATGCGGTGGCGGCCATCATTGCCAACCTGCATGACGTCATCATCATCCTTGGGTTTTTTGCTTTCTTTCAATGGGAATTTTCGCTGGCCGTGCTGGCAGCGGTGCTGGCCGTGCTGGGCTATTCGGTGAATGAATCGGTGGTGATTTTTGACCGTATCCGCGAGAATTTCCGGCGCTACCGAAAGATGAACACCACCGAAATCATTGACAACGCGATCACCTCGACCATCAGCCGCACTATCATCACACACGGCTCGACGCAGATCATGGTGCTGTCGATGCTGCTGTTCGGCGGACCCACCCTGTTCTACTTTGCGCTGGCGCTGACGATCGGCATTCTTTTCGGCATCTATTCGTCGGTGTTCGTGGCAGCGGCTATCGCCATGTGGCTTGGGATCAAGCGGGAAGACCTGATTAAAGGCCCGGCGAAAAAAGAAGATGACCCGAACGACCCGAACGCGGGCGCCACGGTGTAAGCTGCAAGTTCATACCTTCAGGACGGTTGTGGCGTCAACGAACAAAAAAAATACTGTTTTAGCCGGACAAGCACGAGCGTTGTTTGCTGAGCGTGCGCTGCGCATATTGCCTTTACTGGCAAAAACCGTTCAAGATCGGCTCACCAATCTGCTTGATCAGCCGACAAGCGCACGTGAAATGCAGGAGCGTCGGGACGGATGGCTTGCATTTCAGAAAAGCGGCGGCGTCTGGGTTCAAAACACCTCCAGTGCCATGACCCGGGCCCGGTCCCAAGCCTTAGTCACCCCACTGTCGAAATTTCCGCCCAGCGCAAGCATGGAGTTGATGGGCAACGAGGTGATGGAAAGCAAGATCATCGCGTCGCGCCTGGCGCTGCGTCTGCTGGATTTTTCGAGCTGGGAATTGAGCGACTTGCGCCTTCGCATTCAACACCTCGACGAAATTCCGGAACTGCACAAAGATGATATTTTTCGTCCTGAAGTCGTGGCGCGGCATCTTGTCGAGCAGTGGATGGCGGCGCCGCTTTCGCGCGAGCTGTGGTTGTCAGTGCAGGACCTGATCCAGAAAACGCTTTCCGAGCAGATGCTTGAGGTCTACCACGCCACCAACGAATTCCTGGTACAGCAGGGTGTCATGGCAGAGATTGATCTTCGGCCCATGATGAAGCGCACGCCGTCTGCCGTACGTACTGGCTTTGGCGCTGACGACGGCCAGACAACGGGCCGGGGGGCGCCCAGCCTGCCGCCTGATTCCGGCACGCGCTCAAGATATCCGAGTGACGGGAGCAGTCCTGCCGCCGACGAAGATTTTCGCAGCGCACCAGGCCAGACCAGTGCAGGTGGGCGCCCGACGCAGCGCAATGTGGGTTCGGGGACTTCTGTTTCTGACGAAACGCGCCTTCAAACCGCGACCACGCCACTGGCCCGCGCCCGGATGCGAGCGCAAGGCGTAATGGGCCATCTCAAACGGCTGCTGATTGACAACGTGGCCGGGTTTGAAGACACACGGCAAAGTCCGCCGTCGCCGCAGTTGACGCATGCCATTTTCAGAGCGCAGCGGGCGCAGACCGAAAGCGCTGATCGCACTGTACTTTCAGACTCGCACGGCGGGGGCATGGTGTATGGTCAGGCGCAGGTCGACCAAGCCGCCAGCGCGCTGAGGGCGCGTACCTCGGCGCTGAAGCAGGCCGCCACCCAGGACTCGGAAAAAGCAACCATCGAAATCGTCGCGCTGATGTTTCAGAGCATCCTGGCGGAAGAACGCATTCCACCCGTGATTCGGGTCTGGTTCGCCCGGCTGCAAATCCCCGTGCTGCGGGTTGCGCTCTCAGAAACCGAATTTTTTGGCTCGCTGCAGCATCCTGCACGCCGCCTGATCGACCGCCTCGGCTCTTGCGTGCTCGGATTCAATGTTACTGTGTCCGGCGGCGCGATGGAGTCTGAAGTCCGGCGTATCGTCCAGGTCATCGAGCAATACCCGGAAACCGGGCGACGGGTGTTTCAGATCGTCCATGACGAATTCGAGAAATTCTTGTCTAAATTCTTGTCTGAGCAGGAAGGCACCGCGCGGGTCGTGACGCTGGCGCAACAGGTCGAGCAAAAAGAAACCATGGCGATCCAGTACACGATCGAGATGCGGAAAATGCTCAACGACATGCCGGTTCGGGATGGCATTCGCGAGTTCCTGTTCAAGGTGTGGGCGGAAGTGCTGGCGATTGGCGCGATGAAAAACGGCCCGCAGCATCAGGAGACCATCACGCTCAAACGGGCCGCAGCCGATCTCGTATGGGCCGCCAGCGCCAAGCCCAACCGCGAAGACCGCGCGCGCGTCATCGCCGATTTGCCGGCACTGCTCCAGCTGCTGCGGACGGGCATGTCCATGCTCGGCCTGTCGGCACCAGCGCAGGATGAACACCTCAAGATAATCAGCGACACTCTCGCCGACGCGTTCATGTCAAAAACCGAGGGCATCTCGCAGGAACGCATCGACGCGATGGCCAAACGCCTGGCCAATCTGGAGGACTATTTGTCTGACGAGGACATTGGCGACCTGCCGCTGGACACCGAGAGCCTGATGACCATGATCGGCCTGGACGCCGCCGACGTACAAATCATCACCGACGGCGGCAGCCAGCCGACCGATGCCATGCGCGCGTGGGCGCAGGAACTACAACTGGGCAGCTGGTTTAGCCTTGACCACAATGGCCAGGTCAATCTGGTTCAGTTTGCGTGGTGCAGCGACCGCAAACAGCTGCATCTGTTCGCGTCCGCCGACGGACGCAATTTCCTGATTCAAATCAAACGCCTTGCCGCCTATCTGCAGGCCGGCTTGCTGGTGCCGACCGAAGAAGAAGCGCTGACGGTTCGCGCCACGCGAGACGCACTGGCCAAACTGGACGCCAATCCCGAGCGACTTCTCGGCTAAATCGTTGCCGGCAGGTCCGCTTCTCGTGGCGCGCGCGAGTCTGTATATCGATCAGAGTCAAAGACAGCGCAGAAAACCCGGCCGCCGCGCCGGGCCGCCCCAAGCAAGGCCAGCCCCCTCGGGGGGCAGCGACTCACACGCAGTGGGGGAGCGTGGGGGCTAAATATCTAGTGAGCCACCCGAAACTCGCTGTCGTCACACAGCTCGTCCAGCACCAGCGCATCGGGCTCTTCGCCGAAGCTCCAGTAAACCATCAGCACGATGATTTTCAGGTCGTCGAGCGTAACCGGGTCGCCGGGTGCTGCCATAGCTCTGTCGATCACAATCTCGCGCATATGCGGCGGCAAGACGCCGGACGATTCGAGGAAACAGACGAAGCCCAGGCTTTGTGCGCCCAGATGGCTTTGTTCGGCTACCGAATAAATGCGAAGGCTGTTGGTGGACTGCGGCTGGATGAGGGGCTGCAACCGAGCGGCGCCTTCGGGGTGGACGTCGCCGACATCTTCTGTCGGCATGCTGATCTGGGTTCCTTGGGCGGCTATGTTCAATCCATTCAGCCAGATCAGCGCTTCCTGGATTTCTTCGGCTTCGAAGCCGGCCGCTGTCAGCTTGCGACCCAGCCGGTTTAATTCAGGGCAAGCATCGCCCTGCCAGTAATTCTCGTAAACGTACACCAGTACTTCAAACATGATTGCAATATAACGCAGAAGGACGTGGCGCTGTCACACAGCAGAAATACCGTCGTCATTGCGGGATTTATGCCACAGTCAGGCGCTGAAAGTAGCCGCCCGGCAAACGCGCGACGCGACCCTCCAGCTCCAGCTCCAGCAGCTGCCCCTGCAGGCCTGGCGTATCCAGCCCGGTCCGGGCCTGAAGCTCGTCCAGGCTGACGGCGTCAAAGCCCAGGGCAGCGAGCAACGGGTTTTCCTGTGACGGCTCCGCATCGGGGTCGCTTGTTGGTTCCGTTGAAGCTGGCGATTCTCTCAAGCCCGCCGCCGGCAACAGATTCAACTCCTCCAGCACATCCTGCGCCAGCTCGACCAGCTTGGCACCCTGTTTGATCAACGCATGGCAGCCGCGCGACTGCGGCGAGTGGATTGAGCCCGGAATGGCAAATACTTCTTTACCCTGCTCCGCGGCCAGCCGGGCAGTGATCAACGAACCCGATTTGAGCGCCGCCTCGATAACCAGCGTGCCCCGCGTCAGTCCCGAAATAATGCGGTTGCGCCGCGGGAAATTGGCCATCAGCGGCGGCGTGCCGAGCGGAAACTCGCTTATCAGCAAGCCCTGCTGGGCAACGCGGTGCGCAAGCGCCAGGTGTTTTTTGGGATAGACCCGATCCAGGCCGGTGCCGACCACGGCAATGGTCTGCCCGCCGCCCAGCAAGGCGCCGTCATGCGCCGCGCCATCGACGCCGAGCGCCAGGCCCGACACCACACAAATGCCGGCCTCTGCGAACGCTTTGGCGAACTGCCGGGCGTTGCTTTCGCCCTGCGGTGTGGGGTTGCGGCTACCCACGATAGCCAGACTGTTAGCTATGATTTTAGTAGCTGTTTGCACATGACCTACATGGGCTCCGAGCAGATAAAGCATCAAAGGCGGATCTTCGATGTTGAGCAGAGAGGCGGGGTAAGCGACATCGCCCAGCGTCGCTACGCAGCGGTCGGCTCCAAGAGCCATCCAGTCGCGTGTGGTTTGCAACAGCGCCGCGAGTTGGGGTGACTCGGTTTGAAGCGTTTTGACCAGCTTGTCGGAAGAGCCCGCCTGCCTCAGTGAAGTGGCGCTCTGATCAAAAACCGCTTGTGGCGAGCCGAAAGCAGACAGCAGCCGACGCGCGGTTTCGTTGCCCACGCCAGGGCTGAGTGTCAGGCGCAGCCAGGCGCCAAGTTCTGGGGAATCCACAACCGGCGAAATGGTTTTAGATGATCGCAGGCCGAACCCGGCCCGTCCCGTGGCTCAGCACCGACAAATCAATTCGGATTGGCAAAGCGGTCGCCGACCCGCACACCGTCGCTGACCTGCAGAACCAGCGCATACGAGACGTTCTCAAAGGTCCTGAACACCATCAGCAGGCCGTTGCGCTCGTTCGGCAGTTTGAGCTGGGGCCGTGCGCTGTCGGTTTTGTCTTTCAGGCGCTGCCCGTCGGTCAGCACAGCCATCACATGACCGCGCTCCAGTCCGTCGCGCTTGCCGCGGTTGATCACGACCACCTGATTTTCGGGCGCCATGGCTACCGCATTGCCATACACCGACACGACTTGACCCGAAATTGGGTTGGCCGGTGCGCGCGGCACATAGTTCAGCAATTCGCGTGGTGGCTCGGCCATCAACCGGTCGCCGACGCGCATTTCTTCCTTGGCAAAAACAATGTCAATCGTGGCGGGCACCGTCTCGGTCTGCGGTTTGCCGTCTTTATCGTCGATCTGCACGGTGGATTCGCCGCGAATCAGCTCGGCGCGGCCGACATACTGCGCCTCGTAACCGAGGATTTGCCGCGTGGTCGGGTCTTTCAGCGGCGTGGCGTTGCGAAAGACACGGAAATCCAGCGGGTTGCCTTTTTCGGTGCTCAACGGCTGGGTGTAAGGCGAAGCGGACGCGTATTCGCCGCGCGCATAAGCCCGGTCTCCCCGGCTGAGCATCACGCGGCCTTCCTGGGTCGCCACAATCCGCGGTGACACCGCAAACGCAGCTTCGTCAACAATCATCGCCTCTGACAAAAAGGGTTCAATGACGCTGGCCGCGAGCGTGGGGATGGACGCATCGGCCAGGGCTTCCGAGCGGGTGCGCGGCGACACGCGAACCGTTTCGACCGGTGGGCCATCGGCGGCCGCCTGACGGGTGCGCAGGCGGGCGCGGCCGTTGATTTTTTCCAGAACCAGCTGTTGGCCGGGGTAAATGCGGTGTGGGTTGCGGATGTCCTG
>JANPFZ010000473.1:0-2699 GCA_031423655.1 Polaromonas sp. | reverse complement strand
GCTGTGATGAACAGCATGTGCGCGCCAGCAATGGCGCTGCGAATGTCGTCAACCGCCAGCTCGGCCGCGTCACGGCCCTTGTCGGGCTTGCTGCCCGCGCCCAGCCCGCTGCTGCCGAGTTGTATGGTCTTGTGCGCGGCGCCTCGGCTGAGCGCCTGCGCGTCAGTATTGGCGCAGATGAACTCGACGCCCTGCACGCCGCAGTCGATCATGTGCCCAACGGCGTTGCCGCCGCCGCCACCGACACCAATCACCTTGATTTGCGTGCCCTGGTTGAATTCTTCAATCTCAATCATTTCGATGCTCATTGGGAGCCTCCTGTCTAAATTAGTTGCAGTTGCCAAAACTAGGAAAATTTTTAATTGTTGGAGAAAACTTTTTCATGAAGGCGGGTCTGCCCCTCCCGAATGGCTACAACGCGAAGGTCGCCCAAGAAAGTTTTTAAATCTGTTCATCAGAAGTTCCCCACAAACCAGTCTTTGACCCGCCCAAATGCGTTGTGAACGCTGCCGGCCTTTTGCGACACCTTGTAGCCCCGCATGCGCGCCAGGCGAGCCTCTTCCAGCAGGCCCATGACGGTGGCGGCGCGGGCCTGGGCCACCATGTCAGACAGGGCGCTGGAGTAACGCGGCAGACCGCGCCGCACCGGCTTTAAAAAAATATCTTCACCAAGTTCGATCATTCCGGGCATGACGGCACTGCCGCCGGTAATCACGATGCCCGACGAAAGCACTTCCTCGTAGCCCGACTCGCGAATCACCTGCTGCACCAGCGAAAAAATTTCTTCGACACGCGGCTCGATGACGCCCGCCAGCGCCTGCTTGCTCAGCATGCGCGGGCCACGATCACCCAGCCCCGGAACCTCGACCTGCGTGTCGGGGTCGGCCAGCAATTGCTTGGCATAACCGCTTTCGACCTTGATGTCTTCGGCATCTTTGGTCGGCGTGCGCAGCGCCATGGCGATGTCGCTGGTGATCAGGTCGCCAGCAATCGGAATCACCGCCGTGTGGCGAATTGCGCCGCCGGTAAAAATTGCCACGTCGGTCGTTCCCGCGCCGATATCAACCAGTGCCACGCCGAGTTCCTGTTCGTCCTGCGTCAGTACCGCCAGGCTGGACGCCAGCGGGTTCAGCATCAGCTGGTCCACCTCCAGCCCGCAGCGCCGCACGCACTTGATGATGTTTTCTGCCGCACTTTGGGCGCCGGTCACGATATGGACTTTGGCTTCCAGCCGGATGCCGCTCATGCCAATCGGCTCGCGCACATCCTGGCCGTCGATGACGAACTCCTGCGGCTCGACCAGCAACAGGCGCTGGTCGGTCGAGATGTTGATCGCCTTGGCGGTCTCGATCACGCGGGCCACATCGGCCTGTGTTACTTCCTTGTCTTTCACCGCCACCATGCCGCTGGAATTGATACCGCGGATATGGCTGCCGGTGATGCCGGTGTAGACCCGCGCAATCTTGCAGTCGGCCATCAACTCGGCTTCTTTCAGCGCTTGCTGGATGCTTTGCACCGTCGCGTCGATGTTCACCACCACGCCGCGCTTCAGGCCGTTACTGGCGGCAATGCCCAGCCCGGCGAGCTTCAACTCACCGTTGGGCATGACTTCGGCCACCACGGCCATCACCTTGCTGGTGCCTATGTCCAGCCCCACCACCAGCTCTTTGTATTCCTTGGCCATCGTCTTACCTCTTCACTTTCTTGTCTTCTTTGTCGCCGGCGTTGGTGGTTGTCACGCCTCTCAGCTTGATTGCGTAGCCATTGGGGTAGCGCAGGTCAGCGGACTCCAGATCGCGTCCATACCGTGATGACACTTGTGCCAGCGTGGCAATAAAGCGTTCGGTGCGCACATTGATCTCATCTGGCGTGCCATGGCCCAGGTCAATCACCGCGCCGCTGTCAAGCCGACCGCGCCAGTTGCCCTGACTGGTCAGCTCGAGTTGCTCCAACACACCATCAATTTTTTCGAACAGCGGCGATAAAAGCTCAAAGCCCTGCAACACCAGCACGGCCTGCCCTTGCGGCCCGCTGAGCCGGGGAAGATCTTCGGATTCCACGTCGCCCTGGTTGACTTCGAATACTTCGCCAAAACTGTTGACCAGACGGGCATCGCTTTCCGGGCCCCAGAAAGCGACGGGCTTGTGTTCCTGCAGCGACACCTTCAGACGGTCGGGAAATTCGCGCTGCACGACCGCCCTGCGAACCCATGGCACGGACTCAAAGGCGGCACGGGCAGCGGCCAGATCCAGCATGAAAAAGTTGCCGGAAAGTCGCGGCGCCACATTGGCACGCAGCGTGGCGGCATTGTTGTGCTTGAGGTCGCCTTCCACATGAATTGCGCTCAGGCTGAACAGCGACTGACGCATGATCCAGACCAGCGCCAACGCCATCACCATCGCGGCAAACACGAGCCCGAACAGCAGCGAAAGGCCATTCATCAGCCGAACGTCCAGCGGCGGCGCAGGTTGCAAGCGCAGGGTACGGTTCAAGCCAGGCCTCCTTTGCTTGCCGGATAGTCCAGCGAGGCGGTACGCAAGACAGCGACGCACAGGTCTTCGTAAGAAAGTCCGTCGGCGCGTGCAGACATCGGGACCAGCGAATGGCTGGTCATGCCCGGCGAGGTATTGATCTCCAGCAAATAGGGCTTGCGCGTGGCTTTGTCGATCATCACATCGGCCCTGGCCCAGCCACGGCAA
>JANPFZ010000472.1:0-5735 GCA_031423655.1 Polaromonas sp. | reverse complement strand
CGCTGAAGGCATCAAGGACCTGCTCGAAGGGCTGGACCTCGACGACGAAATCAACAAGCTGCGCAATGACCTGACCGGGTCAGAGATCAAGATCAAGAAAAACGCCAAGCGTTTGAAATTGATGGAAGCGTTCAAGAAGTCTGGCATCAAGCCGCACTGGATGGTGCTCGATGTGCTGCCGGTGTTGCCGCCGGATCTGCGTCCGCTGGTGCCGCTCGATGGTGGCCGCTTTGCGACCTCTGACCTGAACGACCTGTATCGCCGCGTCATCAACCGCAACAGCCGCCTGCGCCGTTTGCTCGAACTCAAAGCGCCTGAAATCATTGCCCGCAACGAGAAGCGCATGCTGCAGGAAGCTGTGGACTCGCTGCTCGACAACGGCCGCCGTGGCAAAGCCATGACGGGCGCCAACAAGCGCGCGCTGAAGTCGCTCGCCGACATGATCAAGGGCAAGTCGGGCCGTTTCCGCCAGAACTTGCTGGGCAAACGCGTCGACTACTCGGGTCGCTCGGTCATTACCGTGGGCCCGACGCTCAAGCTGCACCAGTGCGGTTTGCCGAAGCTGATGGCGCTCGAACTGTTCAAGCCGTTCATCTTCTCGCGCCTGGAGGCCATGGGCATCGCCACGACAATTAAGGCAGCTAAAAAAGAGGTGGAATCAGGTACCCCGGTAGTTTGGGACATTCTGGAAGAGGTCATCAAAGAGCACCCGGTGATGCTGAACCGTGCGCCTACTTTGCACCGTTTGGGCATCCAGGCCTTTGAGCCGATCCTGATCGAAGGCAAGGCGATCCAGCTGCACCCACTCGTCTGCTCGGCTTTCAACGCCGACTTCGACGGTGACCAGATGGCGGTTCACGTGCCGCTGTCGGTCGAAGCGCAGATGGAAGCCCGTACGTTGATGCTGGCCTCGAACAATATTCTGTTCCCGGCCAACGGCGAGCCTTCCATCGTGCCGTCACAGGACGTGGTGCTGGGCTTGTACTACACGACGCGCGACCGTACCAACGGCAAGGGCGAAGGCCTGGTGTTCTCCGACACCGGTGAAGTTCGCCGCGCCTTTGATTCGGGCGAACTCGATCTGAACGCCCGCATCAGCGTGCGCCTGACCGAGTACACCAAGAGCAAGGAAACCGGCGAGTTCGTGCCATCGACCAAGCTGTGGGAAACCACCGGCGGCCGGGCACTGCTGTCGGAAATACTGCCCAAGGGCCTGCCTTTCTCCAACATCAACAAGGCGTTGAAGAAAAAGGAAATCTCCAAGCTCATCAACGTGTCTTTCCGCAAGTGCGGCTTGAAAGAGACCGTGGTGTTTGCCGACAAGCTATTGCAGTCGGGCTTCCGCCTGGCGACCAAGGCCGGCATTTCGATCTGCATCGACGACATGCTGGTGCCCAAAGAAAAGCACGCCATCATTGCGCGCGCCCAGAAGGAAGTCAAAGAGATCGAGCAGCAGTATGTCTCGGGTCTGGTGACCTCCGGCGAGCGCTACAACAAGGTGGTGGACATCTGGGGCAAGTCAGGGGACGAAGTCTCCAAGGTCATGATGGCCCAGCTCTCGAAAGAGAAAGTCATTGACCGGCACGGCAAGGAAGTCGAGCAGGAATCGTTCAACTCCATCTACATGATGGCCGACTCGGGTGCGCGTGGTTCGGCCGCGCAGATTCGCCAGGTCGCCGGCATGCGCGGTTTGATGGCCAAGCCTGATGGCTCCATCATTGAAACGCCGATTACCGCCAACTTCCGCGAAGGCTTGAACGTACTGGAGTACTTCATCTCCACGCACGGTGCGCGTAAAGGCTTGGCCGACACGGCGCTGAAAACCGCCAACTCGGGTTACCTGACACGTCGTTTGTGCGACGTAGTGCAGGACCTGGTCGACACTGAAAACGACTGCGGTACGCTAAATGGCTCGGTCATGCGCGCCATCGTTGAAGGCGGTGAGGTCATTGAGTCGCTGCGCGACCGTGTCCTGGGCCGCACCGCGGTTGAAGACGTGCTGCACCCCGAGAACCGCGCGGTGCTGGCCAAAGCCGGCACCATGCTGGACGAAGACCTGATCGACGAACTCGAAGTCGCCGGCGTGGACGAAGTCAAGGTGCGTACTGCGCTGAACTGCGAAACCCGCTTTGGCCTGTGTGCCAGCTGCTATGGCCGAGACCTGGGTCGCGGTGGTTTGATCAACATCGGCGAAGCGGTCGGTATCATCGCCGCGCAATCGATTGGTGAGCCCGGCACGCAGCTGACGATGCGGACCTTCCACATCGGTGGCGCCGCATCACGCGCAGCGATTGCGTCCAGCGTTGAGGCCAAGTCCAACGGCGTGATCGGTTTCAACGCACCGATGCGTTACGTCACCAACAGCAAGGGCGACCTGGTCGTCATTGCCCGTTCCGGCGAGATCGTCATTCATGACGAGCACGGCCGCGAGCGCGAGCGCCACAAGGTGCCGTATGGCGCCACGCTGGCTGTCAAGGCTGACCAGCAAATCAAGGCGGGCGCCATTCTGGCCAACTGGGATCCGCTGACGCGTCCGATCATCACCGAGTTTGCTGGCAAGGTGGTCTTCGAGAATGTCGAGGAAGGCGTGACGGTTGCCCGTCAGGTCGATGACGTGACGGGTCTGTCCACCCTCGTGGTGATCGATCCAAAGCGCCGCGGCGTGACCAAGGTGATTCGTCCGCAGGTCAAACTGATTGACGCGACCGGCAACGAAGTCAAGATCCCCGGCACCGATCATTCGGTGACGATTGGCTTCCAGATTGGTGCGCTGGTTCAGGTGCGTGACGGCCAGAACGTCGGCCCTGGCGAAGTGCTGGCCCGTATTCCGATCGAAGGCCAGAAGACGCGCGACATCACAGGCGGTCTGCCGCGTGTGGCCGAGTTGTTCGAAGCCCGTACGCCGAAAGACAAGGGCACGCTGGCCGAGATGACCGGCACCGTGTCTTTTGGCAAGGAAACGAAAGGCAAGATTCGCCTGCAGATCACCGACCCGGAAGGCAAGGTCTGGGAAGACCTGGTGCCAAAAGAGAAGAACATTCTGGTGCACGAAGGCCAGGTGGTGAACAAGGGCGAGTCGATTGTGGACGGCCCGGCCGACCCGCAAGACATTCTGCGTTTGCTGGGCATGGAGGAACTCGCCCGCTACATCGTCGATGAAGTGCAGGACGTTTACCGTCTGCAGGGTGTGAAGATCAACGACAAGCACATCGAGGTGATTGTTCGCCAGATGCTGCGCCGTGTGGTGGTTGAAAACGTCGGTGAGTCAGCCTACATCGCTGGTGAACAGGTCGAGCGTTCGGTCATGCTGGACATGAACGACGCACTGCGTTCGGACAACAAGCTGCCTGCCACCTTTACCAACCTGCTGCTGGGTATCACCAAGGCATCGCTGTCGACCGACTCGTTCATTTCAGCGGCTTCCTTCCAGGAAACTACCCGCGTGCTCACCGAGGCTGCCATCATGGGCAAGCGCGACGAGTTGCGTGGTCTGAAAGAAAACGTGATCGTGGGCCGTTTGATTCCTGCCGGCACCGGCATGGCCTACCACGAAGCACGCAAAGCCAAGGACCAGATGGACGACGCCGAGCGCCGCGCCATTGCCGAGGCCGAAGCGGCCGAGCTGGAAGCCATGCCGGTCGAGGCCAGCGGCGAAAGCTCCGCAAGCGAATAAGCGCCGCCAGTTCCGGTCGCATGAAAAAAGCGACACAGCCTTAGCGCAAAGCCCCACACCTCACCGAGGTGTGGGGCTTTTTTTGCGTCGATCTAAATCCCGGCGGAGTCGAAATAAAAAAAAGCGGTTTTAATGCGGCCGGCAGCGAGCCTTCCTCCAATGGAGCGTGCCGGGCTTGATGTACCAATACAAAGCCCCTACGCCCGCCCCTCTCACCGACTGCATTTGGATCCGCGCCTTAAGTTGCGCGTGGCCTGCTGGCCAACGTGAGGCACCGGCGCGCTGGCGCGCTCGGTCGCCCGCGTGCAGAGTGCTGATAAAAACAGAGCGCATTTGCCTTGTATTGCAATATCCCGCGCAGACGGCGGGGACTCCGGCCTTGAATCGGCAACAAATCAAACGCTATACATTCAATAGCGTTTAACACAAGTCTTTATTGGGCTAGTGGTCGATTCAACCCACGAAAATGCCCGCTGCATGCGGTAAAAACTCTCGCGCAGCCCCTGGAATCGATTGGTTTCCTGTTAAAAATGCTTGAAGCCCAATGAGAACGGTCGTTAGAAGCTATAAGTTTTGTAGCAAATTGCCGGTGTCGCGGGTCGATAGAAAAACCGGTTAACCTCGCAGCAGTCAAAACCCAAGCGCCAAGGAGAGCCGCATGTCACCTACCGACCTGATTTATGTTGCCCTGCCGGCCTTGCTGATCTTCTGGGCCGTTGGCGCCTACAACCGGCTGGTACGCCTGAAGAACATCATTGCCAACGCGTTTGGGCAGATTGATGTCCAACTCAAGCGCCGCTATGACCTGATTCCCAATCTGGTCGAAGCCGCCAAAAAATATCTGCAGCATGAGCAAAGCACGCTGGAGGCGGTGATGCTGGCACGCAACCAGGCGCGCAGCGCCAGTGATGCGGTGCGCAGCCGTCCGGCCAACGCGGCTGCCGTCGTGGCACTGGCTGCCGCTGAGCAGGCGCTTGATGGCAGCCTCGGGCGCCTCTTCGCAGTCGCCGAGGCTTATCCTGAACTCAAGGCCGATCAAACCATTCGTGATCTCAGCGAAGAACTCACCAGCACCGAGAACAAGGTCGCCTTTGCCCGGCAAGCCTACAACGATGCGGTGCTGGACTACAACGATGCGCAGGGGCAGTTTCCGGCCCTGATGATCGCCAGCCTGTTCGGCTTCGCGCCGTCGGCCATGCTGCGCGCCACAGAGAGCCCAGCGCAGCGCGAGGCGGTGCGCGTTCAGTGGTGAAATCAGACTTTCAGTTTTTATAATTGGCATTGCCGGCATGCGTTTTTTCGAGCATCAGGAAACAGCGCGGGCGCAGACGCTGCGGCTGTTGCTGCTGTTCGGCCTGACGCTGCTTGCGTTGGTGCTGGCCGTCAACGCTGCGCTGGCAATGACTTGGCGCCTGGTCTCACCCGGTTTTTCGGGCTATCCGGCTTATTTTTTTAGCGTCAACAGCGCCATCACGCTGCTATTTGTGCTCGGCGGCTGGTGGCTTGAAACATCCACACTGCAGGGCGGAGGCGAAAAACTGGCCCGCCGCGCTGGTGCGCGCGAGGCCTGGCCAGCCAGCCGCGCCGACGAGCAAAAATTCTGCAACATCATCAGCGAGCTGGCGATTGCGGCCAGCATGAAGCCACCCCAAGCCATGGTGCTGGAGCGGATTGACAGCATCAACGCCTTTGCCACCGGCTGGGACGAGGACGACGCCGTGGTCGCCGTCACCCGAGGCGCGCTTGACAGCCTCACGCGTGACGAATTGCAGGGCCTGGTTGCGCATGAGCTCAGCCACCTGCGCGAAGGCGATACACGCCTGAACATGAGGCTGGCCGGCATGGTGTTCGGGCTTGAAATGATTTTCAACCTCGGCAACAGCATGTGCGAGACGGACGACGACGGCAAGCGCTCCATCCTGGCCTTGCCGGGCTTTGCCATCAAGGCCACCGGTTCCCTGGGCTGGCTGGCGGGGCGTGCCCTGAAGGCTGCGGTATCGCGCCAGCGCGAGTTTCTGGCCGACGCGCGGGCGGTGCAGTTCACGCGCAGCCGCGACGGGCT
>JANPFZ010000471.1:0-3663 GCA_031423655.1 Polaromonas sp. | reverse complement strand
TGACAGCTTTTCTGGCAGCATCGGAATCACGCGGCGCGGAAAATAGACACTGGTGGCGCGGTCGTATGCGTCAATGTCGATCGCGCTGCCAGTTTCCACGTAGTGGCTCACGTCGGCAATGGCGACCAGCAAACGCCAGCCCTTGCCACGACCAACTTTGGCGGGCTCGCAGTACACCGCATCGTCAAAATCGCGCGCATCTTCACCGTCGATGGTGACCAGTGCAATATCGGTCAGGTCAATGCGGTGCGTCTTGTCGGCGGGCCTTACCGCATCCGGCAAGGTACGCGCCAGCGCCATGGCTTCGTCGCTGAACTCATGCGGCACGCCATATTTGCGCACCGCAATTTCAATTTCCATGCCCGGGTCGTCAATTTCACCGAGTACTTCCCGAACTCGCCCGACCGGCTGACCGAACAACGCCGGAGGCTCGGTGAGCTGGACCACGACAACTTGACCGGGCTTGGCGGCACCGGTTGCTCCTTTCGGAATCAGCACGTCTTGGCCATAGCGCTTGTCTTCAGGCGCGACCAGCCAGATACCGCTTTCCTGCAGCAGACGGCCGATGATGGGGTTTGAAGATCGTTCGAGAATTTCGGTGACGCGACCTTCGGGCCGGTTTTTCCGGTCATGCCGCACGATGCGCGCTTTGACGCGGTCTTTGTGCAGCACGGCGCGCATTTCGTTGGGGGGCAGATAAATGTCGGGCTCGCCGTCGTCACGCTGAACGAATCCGTGGCCATCGCGATGGCCTGACACGGTGCCGTCGAATTCTGCGAGGAGCCCGGCTGAGGCGCCGGAGGTGGGGTTGCTAGTTTTGATAAAAATCTCTGTTGTTAGGTGTGTTCGGAAACATCGGAAGGCAGCCCGATTGAAGCTGCACTGCAGTCAATCGCCGATGAAGATTTCAAGCCTTCGACTCCAGGAAAAGCGTTGATGTAATGGTACACTGCTGGTTGTGCCCGGGTGGCGGAATTGGTAGACGCGCACGGTTCAGGTCCGTGTATCGCAAGATGTGGAGATTCGAGTTCTCTCCCGGGCACCATAGTTAATCAGATCACCAGGATCTACGCAAAAAGCCATTGTTTTCACAGTGGCTTTTTTGTTTTCTGCGGACAGCGGGCCTTCAGATCGGAACGGCAATCAAATCGTGCCCTTGCGTGCCCACGATGCGGGCGCGCGTGAACTCACCGACCTTCAGCGTCTTGCTGATCTTCTCGGGCGGCAACAGCTTCACCACACCATCAATTTCTGGCGCGTCGGCATACGACCGGCCCGTGCCGCCTTTACGTCCCAGCGCCGGCGCGGAATCCACTAACACCTGCATCGTGGCGCCCACGCGTTTTTGCAGTTTCTGGCTGGAGACGGTTTCAGCGACTTCCATGAAGCGGGCGCGGCGTTCTTCACGCAATTTGATCGGCAGCATGCCAGGAATGTCGTTCGCGGTCGCCCCTGCCACTGCGCTGTAGGCAAAGCAGCCGGCGCGGTCGATCTGGGCTTCACGCATGAAGCCGAGCAGATGCTCGAACTCGGTTTCGGTCTCGCCCGGAAAACCGGCAATAAACGTGCTGCGAATGACGATTTCCGGGCAAATCTCGCGCCAACGCGCAATCCGCTCCAGATTTTTCTCGCCGCTGGCCGGACGCTTCATCCGTTTAAGCACATCCGGGTGGCTGTGCTGCAAAGGCACATCCAGATAAGGCAGTACCTTGCCACTCGCCATCAGGGGCAAAATTTCGTCCACGCTCGGATACGGATACACGTAGTGCAGGCGCACCCACGCACCGTAGGGCTCGGCGATCTCGCCCAGGGCTTGCACCAGTTCCAGCATGCGGGTCTTGACCGGTTTGCCGTCCCAAAAGCCGGTGCGGTATTTCACATCGACGCCGTAGGCCGACGTGTCCTGGCTGATCACCAGCAGTTCCTTCACGCCGCCTTCGAACAGAGCGCGCGCGTCATTCAAAACATCGCCGATGGGCCGCGAAACCAAGTCACCGCGCATTGACGGGATGATGCAGAAGGTGCATCGGTGGTTGCAGCCTTCGCTGATTTTCAGATAGGCGTAATGCCTCGGGGTCAGTTTGATGCCGGCAATACCGAAAGAATTAGCAAAGGCGTTCGGCACCAGGTCAACAAACGGGTCATGCGGTTTGGGCAGATTCAGATGAACCGCGTCCATCACTTCCTGCGTGGCGTGCGGGCCGGTCACGGCGAGCACACTCGGGTGCATCTGGCGCACCAGATTGCCGCCGTCCGCGCCTGCTTTGGCGCCCAGGCAGCCGGTGACGATGACCCTGCCGTTTTCTGCCAGTGCCTCGCCGATGGTGTCCAGACTTTCCCTGACAGCGTCATCGATAAAGCCGCAGGTATTGACAATGACCAGATCTGCACCCTCAAAAGTCTTGGAGGTTTGATAACCCTCTGCACTCAGTTGGGTCAGGATGAGTTCGGAATCGGTCAGCGCCTTGGGGCAGCCGAGGCTGACAAAGCCAACGCGCGGGGCGGCCTTGAGGGTGACAGGAGGGGTTGGGGAGATAACTTCGCTCATACCCCTATTGTCTCAGAGGCAGAAAACCACGAAAACGCCTAGCGCTTGAGACCGAGCGCAGCCAGCATCTGTTCACTCTGCTTTTGCATTTGCTCCTGCAACTGCGTGAAGACACTCTTGGACTGCTCGACATACGTGCCCATCATGCCCTGCATCATCGGAGACTGTGCGTTCATGAACTGGGCCAGCATCTCCGGGCTGAGCCCCTTTGATTTTTCGGCCATCTTGAGTTGCAGATCCATGAAACTCTGTACGTTTTTTTCAAGGTACGAGCCCATGAAGCTCTGCATCGCGTTGCCGTAAAAACGGATGATGTTGGCAAGAACAGCTTCAGTGAACATAGGCGCTCCACCGGTTTCTTCTTCGAGGATGATCTGTAGCAAGATGCTGCGCGTCAGGTCTTCGTTTGATTTCGCATCGCGCACGACGAAGGTTGCCGTTTTCATGACCAGCTGCCGTATGTCTGCCAGTGTGATGTAAGTCGAAGTTTCCGTGTCATACAAGCGGCGGTTTGGATATTTTTTGATGACGCGAACAGCGTCAGCCTTCCCGGAAGCGGCGCGGGCGACCTTAGCGGCCGGAACGTCCCCCGCCGCCTTGACACGTGGTGACGAAACGCCAGCTTCGGCGCTGGTGATCTTGCTTTTTGGCACTGAATGCTCCGATGAATGACAGCGTCTGGCGGACTTCGGGGAAGTGCCTTGAGGTTCACTGTATTCTAGGAAAAGAGAAGATACGCAATGACCTTGGTTTACCCTCAATTGCCTGTTCGGACCACACATGGGAACGAGAAAACAAGAGACGGAACTGCGATGCAGTTTCAAGGAAATTGGTAGGCGCGAATGGACTCGAACCATCGACCCCCACCATGTCAAGGTGGTGCTCTAACCAGCTGAGCTACGCGCCTGAAAGTCTATTCGAGCGCGAATTGTAGCAGACGTGGCCCCCACGTTCGCGCACTGCGTGTCGCTTACTGCCCCCCCGAGGGGGCCGCTGCGCCTGCGGCCCGGCGAAGCCGGTTCCACGGCTCTTGCGTGCATGTCCGGCGCTTCAACGCCTTCTCGCAAAGCGCACGCCGGGCACGTCGGCGACTGCCGCGAGCACCTGAGCCAGAC
>JANPFZ010000470.1:0-3760 GCA_031423655.1 Polaromonas sp. | reverse complement strand
CGTCAGCAACATCACGCCGGACGATGCCAGCGCCGTGATCCAGGGCAACGAGCGTGTCGTTCGCCCGCGCCTGGCAGATGCAAAGTTTTTCTTCGATCAGGATCGCAAGAAGACGCTGGCTTCTCGCGTTGAAGGACTGAGCAAAGTCGTCTATCACAACAAGTTGGGATCGCAAGGCGAGCGTGTCGAGCGTGTGCGCGCAATTGCCAAAGCGATCGGCCAGCAACAGGGTGGCGATGCGCTGGCGAAGAAAGCCGACCAGGCCGCGCAGCTTGCCAAGACCGATCTGGTCACCGATATGGTGGGCGAGTTCCCGGAACTGCAGGGCACGATGGGCCGCTACTATGCGCTAAACGATGGCTTGAGCGCCGACGTGGCCGACGCGATTGAAGACCACTACAAGCCGCGCTTTGCGGGTGACAGCTTGCCGCGCAATGACGTCGGTGTGGTGGTCGCGCTGGCTGACAAGCTCGAAACGCTGGTCGGCATGTTCGGGATTGGCAATCTGCCGACCGGCGACAAGGATCCGTTTGCATTGCGCCGTCATGCGCTGGGTGTCGTGCGGCTGCTGGTCGAGAAAGACCTGCCGCTCAGCCAGTACGACCTGATTGAGCTCGTCTTCAAACACTTTCCGGCAGGCTTGCTGGCAACCGAGTTCCAAAGCGACGGTCTGACGCTAGCCAAGGCCATGCAGGTGGATTGGCTGCTCAACGAGCGGGCTGTGACCTATTGGCGTGATCAGGGCTATCCCGATAGCAACGTTGAAGCGGTGCATCAGGTCAGCGATATTCCCAGCGACCACGGCAAGCGCCTCCACGCCGTCCGCGCCTTTGCAGCACTCCCGGAAGCGCCGGCCCTGGCCGCGGCCAACAAACGCATCAGCAACATCCTGAAGAAAACCGACAACATAAACGCCCATGTCAGTGAGGTGCTGCTCACAGAGCCTGCAGAGATCGCGCTGTACGCCGCGATGAAAAACACGGTGCCCAAGGCCAACGCCCAGTTCGAAGCCGGCGACTACACCGCCTCACTACAAACGCTTGCAGCCCTGCGTGCGCCTGTCGATGCGTTCTTTGACGGCGTGATGGTCAATGCCGAGCAGATGGACCTGCGGCTGAACCGCCTCGGTCTGCTGGCTAGCCTTCACGCTGCAATGAACCGCGTGGCGGATTTGTCGCGGTTGGCTAGTTGACCGGCGGGTCTGATTGAATTGGGATTGGCTATGGTCAAGCCTCAGCATCGCGACCAAGTTCACGCTTGCGTATCGCAAGGAGGCTCTTTGGTTAGCTCGGCACGATGTGAAGGTAATAGGCCGGGCGCAGACAACATTGACTCGCTGGCAATTGTTGCGCAGCAACTCACCGATTCCTCCGTGCTATGCAGTGTGGAGTAAGTTACTCGAAAGCAGCGTTGAAGTGATTAAAAATACAGTTTGCGTTGAGACCGAATTTGCTGCCGAGATGCGTAAAAATTCTCCCTTTGCCGGCGTGCTTCCTCCTGAACAAAGATTGGCACTGCTGCGGCAGTTCGTAACCCCATGAAACTTGTCATCCTCGACCGCGACGGCACCATCAACGCTGACAGCGACGATTTCGTCAAAACGCCGGAGGAATGGATTCCGCTGCCGGGGGCGCTGGAAGCCATTGCGCGGCTGAACCATGACGGCTGGCATGTGGTGATTGCGTCAAACCAGTCGGGGCTGGGGCGTGGCTTGTTTGACGTGGCGTCGCTCAACGCCATTCACACCAAGATGCACAAGATGCTGGCGGCGGTTGGCGGGCGGGTTGATGCGATGTTTTATTGCCCGCACAGCCCGGAAGAAAGCTGCACCTGCCGCAAGCCGCTGCCGGGTTTGTTCGAGCAGATCGGCGCGCGCTTTGGCATTCCGCTCAAGGGCGTGCCGACGGCCGGCGATTCACTGCGTGACCTGCAGGCGGGCGCGGCAGCGGGCTGCGAGCCGCACCTGGTGCTGACCGGCAAGTCGGCAGCCTTTCATGACGCTGGGCGGCCCGAGGGATTGCCGGCGGGCACGGTGCTGCATGCGGACTTGTCAGCCTTTGTGGATTTCATCATCGAGCGCGGTGTGCGGCCCGCGTCCGCGTTCGCCGCCATCTGATGGTTGCTATAAAAATAGTAGCTGTTTGTGCTGATTTTGCCTGGGCTACAGCCCGAAAACGTTCAAAAATATGAATAACAACCCGGCGGAAGCACTTTCATGCCTTTGATTCGATCCATCCTGCACATGGTCTGGATGACCCTCACGGTGATTCCGTGGGCGCTGGCCGTGCTGGTTTACTCGCTGTTCGCCAGCAGCACCAAAATTTACTGGCTGTGCGCCGGCTGGCTGCGCGTGGCGGTCAGTGGCGGCACGGCGATTCTGGGTATCAGGAACCGCGTGACTGGCATGGACAACCTGCCCACCGGGCAGACCAGTGCCTGTGTGCTGCTGGTCAAGCACCAGAGCACCTGGGAGACGTTTTCGATGGTGACACTGATGCCGCATCCGCTGGCCTTCGTGTTCAAGCGCGAGCTGTTATATGTGCCGTTCTTTGGCTGGGCCATGTCGCGCATGGACATGATCCACATCGACCGCAGCCAGCGCACGCAGGCTTTTGCCAGGGTGGTGGCGCAGGGCAAGCGGCTGATGGCGCAAGGCACTTGGGTCATCATGTTTCCTGAAGGGACGCGCATTCCGCGCGGCATGAAGGGCGTGTACAAATCGGGTGGTACGCGGCTGGCGATTGAAACCGGTGCGCCGGTGATTCCCGTGGCCGTCACCTCGGCCAAGTGCTGGCCGCGCAAGGCCTTCATCAAAAAACCGGGCATCGTCGATATCTCGATTGGCCCGCCCATCAGCAGCGTGGGACGCCAGCCGGACGAGTTGATGCGCGAGGTCGAAACCTGGATCGAGGCCGAGATGCGTCGGCTGGATCCCGAGGCTTATGTGGGCGTCGATGTCACCCCGGTGTGGCAGAAAAAGGCATGAGGTTTGGATCGCCTGATGTGCGTCAAGCGTCTGCATTGCATGTGACGCCGCTCTAAACTTGCCTTAATGACTTCACTGCTTCGGTTCACCCTCGATCTATTTGGGTTCGAGCCTGCCGCGGCCCCCACGCAGCGCAGGCCGCCCAGGCTGCCGAAACCGCTAAAATCACCAGTCCTCGAGCCAAACAAGCCTGTAGCCCAAGTAATACCTGCGCAATCAGCTATAGAAAACATAGCAGCTGTCGCGTTCAAGGTTGATGCGGAGTCGGCTGATCTGCAACCCACTCAGACTCTGCAGCACGCGCTCCCGCCGACGGCGATTCGGCATCCGCGCGCCACGCGCCAGCTGCTGCTGGGCGATGTGCTGGTCGGCTATGAGTTCAAGCGCGGCAAGCGCCGCACCATCGGTTTTTCGGTCGGACCGGAAGGGCTGGCGGTGCGGGCGCCCAAGTGGGTACCGCTGCCAGAAATTGACAATGCGGTGCTCGAAAAATCGACGTGGATTCTTAAAAAACTGCAGGAGATGCGCGAACGCGGCGACCGGCTGGAGGCCACACGCATTGAGTGGGCTGATGGCTGTGTGCTGCCATTTCTAGGCCAGCCGGTGACGGTGCGCCTGGACCCGAGTCATGCCTTCAGCGGTGTCGGTGCCGAATTAAAAAGCGTCGGCGTTACCGCGCCCGCGACGGGGATTGCGGATGAGGCAACCGGCTTGACGCTGCATGTCGGACTGCCCCACAGCGCCGAACCGGCGCAAATCCGCGATGCCGTGCAG
>JANPFZ010000469.1:0-2822 GCA_031423655.1 Polaromonas sp. | reverse complement strand
CCGCACGCACGCCCAACGCGGCGGCGTAGGCTGTTGGCACATCGGGCGGCTGGTCAGGCGGCCACGCCAGCGCGCTGGCCTGAACGCGGGCCGTGGAAAGATCATCAACCAGATTTGAAATAGCGGTGTGCGGATTCATGCAGCCATCGTAGCCACAATTGAAATATCAAGCTGATCGCTATCGAGCACTATCGGGTGCTGTTGCGGTCGGCTCACGCATCAGACGCCACGCCAGCCACATGCCCACCACGGCATTGCCGATGGCAAACGTCGCCACCACCGCCATGCCCCAGCCATTCAGAGGCCGGTTGCGTACCACCCAGGCCAACAGCGGTGACAGGGCGTTGAGCACCAGCATGAGCCAGAACGACGGGTTGTGCGGCTGGAATAGTAGTGATAGCTTCATCAGGCGACCATGTTAGCCGCTGGCTGTCCCTGCCATCGGCTTACCATCGCGCCATGACACCTTACCAAGCCTTGCAAGCCCTGCAGCCCCAGTCAGCGACCGCAGCTGCGCTGCCGGACCCATCTACAACCGCCGCCCATCTGCCGTATGCCTTGCTGGTGCGCGAGCTGGTTCGGCTGCTAGAAGACGACTCGGTGCAGGTGCCACCGCGCCTGGTGCAGCCGCTGGCGGGCGGGGGTAGCCTGTTTGTCATGCCGGCCATGGATGCGCACACGGCGATTGCCAAACTGATTACCTTTACGCCAGCCAATGCCGCACGCGCCCTGCCGACCATTCAGGGCGACGTACTGGTGTTTGACGTGGCCACCGGCCAGCGCCGGATGCTGCTCGACGGCCCCACCGTCACCGCGCGGCGCACTGCGGCGGTGTCAGTGCTGGCGGCGCAGCGGCTGGCTGCCAATACGCAAGGGCCGCTGCTGATCGTTGGCGCAGGCGTGCAGGGCCGTGCGCATCTGGAAGCTTTCAGTGAGGTGCTGAAGATCACTGAGGTGATGCTCACTTCGCGCAGCAGCGCCAGTGCCGGCGCGCTGGCGCAATACGCGCAAAGCCTGGGGCTGCGCGCGCGGGTGATAAAGGACGCTAATGCTGCGCTGGCCGATTGCCCGCTGGCTGTGACCTGCACACCGGCTCAAGGCGTGGTGCTGAGCGCGCTGCCGCGCCGCGATGGATTCATCTCCGCCGTCGGCGCCTTCACACCGTCCATGCTTGAGCTCGCGCCCGCGCTGTGCAGGCACATGGCGACACACGGCACGGTAGTTGTTGACACGCAAGATGCCCGGCACGAGGCCGGTGATCTGCTGCTGGCGGGGCTGGACGTGAGCCAATTCGCCACGCTGTCGCAGGTGATTCGGCAAGACATCAAAAACAGCGGCGGGCCGGTGCTTTTTAAAAGCTGCGGCTGGGCCGGCTGGGATCTGGCGGCCGCAACAACAGCGCTGGCACTGCTCGACGGCTGACAGGTTGCCAACAGTTTGCTATTAAATTCGGAGCATATTGCGCACGTATTCATTGAGCTAACGGCCTATTTGTCTTCAAGAACAGCCGCATCAACCGAACCGGCATCCTTGATCTGCATCAATATGCGCCAGCATCATTTCTCTAAACTGAAGACTTCTCAACCGGAACCACAAACGGGAACAATCACCATGTACAAACGACTTGTTGTTGCCACTGACGGCTCGGAGCTGTCGAAAAAGGCCGTCAGTAGCGCCATTGATCTGGCCGCTGCGATTGGTGCCGAACTGGTGGCGCTTTATGTGGTGCCCACCTACCCGACCAGCTATTTCGAAGGAGGCATTGCGATTTCAACGGACGACGTGAGTCGAACCGAAAAAAAATGGGCCGAAGACGGTCAGGCCATCGTCCATGAGGTGGAGCAAACGGCTGCGGCCAGGGGCGTGAGCGCCAAAGGCATCACGGTACGCTCGGGTCTGGTGGCCGAATCGATTTTGAATACCGCCAAAAAACACGACTGCGACCTGATCGTGATGGCCTCGCACGGACGCAAGGGCATTCAGCGCGTGCTGCTGGGCAGCGAAACGCAGCAGGTGCTGACGCACAGCAGCATTCCGGTGCTGGTCTTGCGCTGATCTGACGCTACAGTCGAAAGGTTTCAGGAGCACTAAAAATGAAGATTCTTTTCGCCGCTGATGGAAGCAAATACACCAAAAAGGCACTGGCCTTTCTGCTCAACCACGACAGCCTGGCCGGCGCGTCAGACGAGTTGGTGGTGCTCAATGTGCAAGTGGCTTTTCCCGGCCGCGTGACGACGATGGTCGGGTCAGCCACTGTGGCCGCTTATCACAAGGACGAAGCGGAAAAGGTGTTGAACCCGATAGAAAAGCTGCTCAAGCGCCACAAGCTGAAGTTTCGTGTGACCACCGTGGTCGGCTCGCCTGCAGCGGAGATTGTTCGTGCCGCGCAGCGCGAGAAGGCGCACATGATCGTCATGGGAACCCATGGCCACGGTCTGCTGGGTCGTGCCGTCATGGGCAGCGTGGCCCAGCGCGTGGTTGCCGACAGCGACATGCCGGTGCTGCTGGTCAAATAAACGTCGCTTTTATTTCACACTCCCGGCGGCAGCGGCGTTTGCCGGCTTGGGCGCGCCCAGTGTGTTGACCGGAATCTTCAGATAGACCACGCCATTGGCTTCGGGCGGCGGCATCTCACCGGCCCGCACATTGACCTGAATCGCCGGCAGGATCAATGTCGGCATGCCCAGCGTGGCGTCTCTGGCGCTGCGCATGGCGACAAACGCATCTTCACTTATGCCGTCATGCACGTGAATATTTTTTGCACGTTGTTCGCCCACGGTGCTTTGCCAGGCGGCGGCGCGCGATTCGGGCGCGTAGTCGTG
>JANPFZ010000468.1:0-3227 GCA_031423655.1 Polaromonas sp. | reverse complement strand
TTCGTGCCGTTTGCCTGGTATCGAATTGCGTTTGGCATTGTGGTGCTGGTCACTGCGTGGACTGGCGTGATCCAGTGGGTAGCTTGATGGTCCTGTCTTAACTCCTTCCCGCCTTTGGGGGAAGGTTGGGATGGGGGTTTTGCCAGCCTTCACTACGAAACAAAATGGGTTGATTGAGCGACGACTTCCCCCATCCCCGCCTTCCCCCAAAGGCGGGAAGGGGCCATGCGGAATCGGGGAAGGTTTGCGATGGTCTGATTGACCATCTCAATGATAAAACAGACCACTAGTCCCCGTAATACATGCGTAGTCAGCTATAAAAATAATAGCGACTAGGGTGACTCGACAAGCTCACGCCAGCATGTTCAGCAGCGCTGCCTCGACTGCCGCCGCCGTCGCTTGTGGTCTTTCCATCGGGAACAGATGCGTTCCGTCCATCATCATCACGCGGCCCTTGGTCAGGCGCTGGGTCAATGCCATGCCGACCTGTTTGACCTCGGGCGATTCGCGGCCGCCTATGAAGGCCAGCGGGCACTTTAGCGGGTGGCGCTTGATGAGTTGCTCGAGGTTGTCAGGCAGCGTGTTGTAGATGCTGGTTTCGACTTCGCGGTCAAAGCTGAGCACGCGCTGATTGCCCGACTCCAGCGCCGCATCATGCGTGCCATGCTCGATGTAGTCGCGCAGGGTCTGTTCGTCCCACTGGGCGAAAGCTTTTTTGCTGCGGAAATGCGTGAACACATCGTCTTTGCTCAACCACTCGTTCCGGCGCCGGCGGCTGATGGCGCCGGGTGATACAGAGCCGACCAGCCGCGCCCGTTTGGCTACGCCCAGCGCCGTCGCACGCCAACCGCCGATCACGGGCGAGTCGAGCAGAACCACGCCGCGCACGGGCTGCTCGCCGAGTACCGGATGCACCGCAGCGCACATCAGGCTCAAATAGCCGCCGAGCGAGTGCCCAACCAGGAAGGCGGGCTGGCCGGTTTTCTCGACCTGTGCGTGCGTGAAATCGGCCAGCTGCTGCACCAAGTGCGGCCAGTTGCTGGTGACCGGGTAGGCCGGGTCATGGCCAAATTTTTCGATGGCCTGCACCTTGTAGCCCCGGCTTTTCAGGCTTTGAAACAACACGCTGTAGGTGCTGGCCGGAAAGCTGTTGCCGTGGGAAAAAATGATCAGAGGTTTGGTCGATGAGGGCACAGCTTCAACTCAGGTTTTCAATTCAAATTTTCAGATCAGTTTTTCAGATCAGTTTTTCTTGCGGGGTGGTAATTTTGCGCAGTGGCTCATGGCGCGTGGCTGGCATTTTGAGCGGAATGTCGGTGTGCGCGTCGTCCCACACCGGGTCTTCAATGCTGTCAAACACCTCGCGCAATTTCTGCCCCCAGTTGTTGTGCATCATGCGGTAGTAGGGATTCTCGCTGTCGATGCAGACGATCTTGTCGCTGTGAAAAGAGTCTGCTTCGTACACCACCAGGTCCAGCGGCAGGCCGACCGAGAGGTTTGATTTCATCGTCGAGTCCATCGACACCAGCACGCATTTGGCGGCTTCGGCCAGCGGCGTGTGCGGCGTCAGCACGCGGTCGAGAACCGGCTTGCCGTATTTCGATTCGCCGACCTGGAAATAGGGCGTCTCTTCCGTCGCTTCAATGAAGTTGCCGGCCGAATACATCTGGAACAGCCGCATGTTTTCACCGCGAATCTGCCCGCCGAAGACCAGCGACACGTTGAAGTCGACATCGGCATGGCGCAGCGCGGCGGCGTCGCGCTCGTACACGCGGCGAATCGCCGAGCCCAGCACCCGTGCTGCGTCGAACATGCTCTTGGCGTTCCAGATCGTGATCGGCTCGGCGCTGCCCGGGTCTTTCAAATGCTCGACCTGCAAGATCTCGCGCACCGATTGCGAGATCGACAAATTGCCGGCCGACAGCAGCACCATGAAGCGGTCGCCCGGCTTTTCATAGACGATCATTTTGCGGAAAGTGCTGATGTGGTCCAGGCCCGCGTTGGTGCGCGAGTCGGATAAAAAAACCAGGCCGGCATTGAGTTTGACGGCGACGCAATAGGTCATGGTGGGCTTTGGAAAGTGTTGGAGGTTGTTTTGAAATGGTCAATCGCGCGCTGGATGTCAGGGGCTTTCAGCGTCACGGCGTACCGACTAGTTTTTTGAGCTGGTACAGCGCATCCAGCGCTTCGCGCGGGCTCATCGTGTCAGGATCGATCTGATGCAGCGCCTTGTCAACCGCGCTTTGATTGGCGGCTGGCGCGTCGGGTGGCGCTGCAAACAAATCGACCTGCGCACGCGCCTCGGTTTGCTGGGTTTCCAGCGCATGCAGCGCGCTCTTCGCGTGGTTGACCACCGCTGCCGGCACCCCGGCCAGTTTGGCCACCGCAATACCGTAGCTCTTGTTCGCCGGCCCCGGCTCGATCTGGTGCATGAACACAATGCTGTGGCCCGATTCGACGGCGCTGACGTGTACGTTGATGGCCGCATGGTGCTGCGCCGGAAATTCGGTCAGCTCGAAATAATGCGTGGCAAACAGCGTGAAGGCCTGCGTCTTGTTGTGCAGATAGGCAGCAATGCCAGCGGCAAGCGCCAGGCCGTCAAAGGTCGAGGTGCCGCGTCCGATTTCGTCCATCAACACCAGTGAGGTGGGCGTTGCGGCGTGAAGAATTTGCGCCGCCTCCGTCATCTCCAGCATGAACGTTGATTGCGCGTTGGCCACGTCATCTGCCGCGCCAATGCGGGTGTGAATCGCGTCAATCGGCCCGAGCCTGCAACTGGCAGCCGGCACGTAAGAGCCGACGCTGGCCAACAGCACGATCAGCGCGACTTGCCGCATGTAGGTCGATTTGCCGCCCATGTTCGGGCCGGTGATGAGCTGCATGCGGCTCTTGCTGCTTAAGGTGCAGTCGTTGGCGATGAAGGCGCCTGCCCCTGTCTCAGCCAGCCGTGCTTCGACCACCGGATGCCGGCCTTCGGTGATGGCGATACACGGCTCTTTCACAAACACGGGTGCGGCCCAGTTCAGCGTCAATGACCGCTCAGCCAGCGCGCAAAGGGCATCCAGCGAGGCGAGGGCGCGCGCCAGCGCGCTCAGCGGCGCAATAAATTCCTGCAGCTGGTCCAGCAACTCTTCATACAAAAACTTCTCGCGTGCCAGCGCCCGCTCGGAGGCCGACAGGGCCTTGTCTTCAAAGGCTTTCAGCTCGGGCGTGATGTAGCGCTCGGC
>JANPFZ010000467.1:0-8504 GCA_031423655.1 Polaromonas sp. | reverse complement strand
GGCAAGGCGCCGTAGCTGCGGAACACCAGACTTTTGCTGATGTAAACGGCCAGAGAAGCCATTGCCTCGGTGCCAAGAAACGCGCCCTTGACCAGCCCGTAAGCCAGAAAAAACGGCGTGTTGATCGGTCCGGTCGACACCACAATGCCGGTGAGAAAACCGATGACCGCGCCGACCACCGCCATGTGCAGAAGTTTGAGCCTGAAATTGCGTGCAGCCAGCCAGCGGCGCATCGGGATCATCGCGATGAAAAACACTGCCAGCACCACTTCCACGATGCGCGGTGGAAGCACGAGCAACGTGCGGGCGCCAAATGCGGCTGCCGGTATGCCGGTGAGCGCATAGACGCCCACCACGCGCCATTCGATCACATGCCACCACACCGCCACCCGCGAAAGATTGGCCATGATGGCCGCGACCGCCATGATGGGCACCGCCTCACGCGGGCCGAAAGCAATTACCAGTACCGGCATCAGCATGATGCTGGAGCCGAAGCCGACGATGCCGCTGATGGTGCCGGCGATCAGGCCGACGGTGAGAACGAGCAGGTAGGTCATGCCGTTTTATTGTTACTTTTTAGCCCGACTGGCGAAAAGAAAACGGTGCGAATGTGCCGGCAAGAAAAAATTGCACTAGTCCGAAGCCAGCCAGCGCCCCTCGGAAAATGAAGGTGCTGTTGCGCGGGATTCAGCGCCGCCCGGCCTGCCGAAGCGCCAGCACCAGCGCCACCAGCGCGATCAGCACAAAACTGATGAATGACCAGTTGGCAATCGACAGACCCAGAAAAGTCCAGTCGATCTTGGTGCAGTCGCCGCTGCCTTTGAAGATCATCGGAATCGCGCGCTTGAGCGGAAACGTCTCGATCATTCCGTAAAAATCGCGACCGCATGATGCGACTTCAGGCGGATACCACTGCAGCCAGCTCTGGCGCGCCGCGACGAAGGCGCCAAAGCCGGAGGCCAGCAGCATCAACATCGAACCCGAAACCAGAACGCTTTTTTTGCCTGACAGCGCCGTGATCCCCGCCACCACCGCCACCAGCACCAGCGCATAACGCTGCACGATGCACATTGGGCAAGGCTCCAGTCCGACGACGTGCTGCAGATAGAGGCCGAAGGCCAGCATGGCGACACAGCCAGCGCAGATCAGCGCCAGCAAGCGGCGCGGTGTTTGGTCGAAGAGATTCAGAAGCATGGATTGGTCTTGATGATTATTGGTTGTGAGCTGGTTGAGAGGTTCAAAGAGCCGGTAAGTTCTGCGCCCAAGGCTTGATAAAGCTGCCGCGAATGTCATTGAATCAGCGTCATCACCAATTCTTCCCTGAATCAATCGGGAATTTGCTGCCCGCGCCATACTCATAACTATTTAACCTTCCACAAACACCCTCGCCTTGCGCGGCGTCACGACCAGCATGTCGCCTTCCTTCAAACCCATGTCGCGGTACTGCTGGGCCGGAATTTGCGCTTCGATCAGCTTGTCGGCAGGTGGTGTGCCACTCTGGCGGTGATCTTCTACGGGAAGCAGTTCCAGACGGGCAATCGGCCCGATGACGATGGCGCGGTCGAGTTTGGCGACTATGCCTTCGCCTTTCGGCGTTAGCGGCGAATAACGCTGCACGTCCAGATCATGCGGGCGCACATACGCGAACGCTTTCGCATCCTGCGCGCCGGCGTGCTCTGGCGAGTTGATGCGGATGCCTTCCACATGCACTTCGCCCTCGTGCGCGCGGCCGTGGAACAGATTCACATCGCCCAGGAAACCGTACACAAACGGGCTGGCCGGGTGATCCCAGACCTCTTGCGGCGAGCCGATCTGCTCGACCTTGCCCTGGTTCATCAGCACCACGCGGTCAGCGACTTCCAGCGCTTCTTCCTGGTCGTGCGTGACGAAAATACTGGTGACATGCAGGTCGTCGTGCAGGCGACGCAGCCAGCGGCGCAGCTCTTTTCTAACCTTTGCATCCAACGCGCCAAACGGTTCGTCGAGCAGCAGCACCTTGGGCTCGACCGCCAGCGCGCGTGCAAGCGCGATGCGCTGGCGCTGTCCGCCGGAAAGCTGCGACGGGAAACGGTCGGCCAGCCAGTCAAGTTGCACCAGGTTCAAAAGCGAATGTACTTTTTCCTTGATCTGCGCATCGCTGGGCCGCTGGGCGCGCGGTTTGACGCGCAGGCCAAAAGCGACGTTTTCAAACACGGTCATGTGGCGGAACAGCGCGTAGTGCTGGAACACGAAGCCGACCTGCCGCTCACGCACATGCACGTCCGTGGTGTCTTCGCCGCTGAACAGGATGCTCCCGTGATCAGCAGTCTCCAGCCCGGCGATGATGCGCAGCAGCGTGGTCTTGCCGCAGCCCGAGGGGCCGAGCAGCGCGACGAGTTCACCGGATTCGATATCAAGGCTGACATCACCCAGCGCCTGGAAATTGCCGAAGCTTTTACTGACGTTGCGGATTTCGATGCTCATGATGCGTGGCCTTTCGGGATGGCTCTTTCTGCCTCTGGGAAAATGGATTGAAGAGAAGACGAATCGATGCGCGGCCGCTCGGGCGGCGTAGCAGCGGCGGCCTTCATCTCCAGCTCCTGCCGCCATTCAGCCACTGACTTGATGACCAGCGTCACCAGCGCCAGAATGGCCAGCAGTGACGCGACGGCAAATGCAGCGACCGACTGATATTCGTTGTACAAAATTTCGACATGCAGCGGCAAGGTGTTGGTCTGCCCGCGAATGTGGCCCGACACCACCGACACCGCGCCGAACTCACCCATTGCGCGGGCGTTGCACAAAATCACGCCGTAGATCAAACCCCATTTGATGTTCGGCAACGTGACGTACCAGAAGGTTTGCCAGCCGGTTGCGCCCAGCACAATGGCGGCTTGCTCCTCGTCGTTGCCCTGCGCCTGCATCAGCGGAATCAACTCACGGGCGATGAACGGAAAGGTGACGAAGACCGTCGCCAGCACAATGCCGGGCACGGCAAAAATGATCTTGATGTCGTGCGCCTGCAGCCACGGGCCGAACCAGCCCTGCGCGCCGAAGATCAGCACGTAGATCAGCCCTGCGACTACCGGAGACACTGAAAACGGCAAATCGACCAGCGTGGTCAGAAACGATTTTCCCCAGAATTCATACTTGGCAATCGCCCAGGCTGCGGCCACACCAAATACCAGGTTCAGTGGCACGGCAATCGCTGCGGTGATCAAGGTGAGCTTGATCGCGCTCCAGGCGTCGGGCTCCTGCAGCGCCGCCAGATACGCGCCGAAACCCTTGCGCAAGGCTTCGGTAAAAACAGCGGCCAGCGGAAGAATCAGAAACAGCACGACAAAGATCAGCGCGATGCCGATCAGGGTGTAGCGTACCCATGGGGCTTCGGTCGTGCTCGACCTGACAAGGGCTCGAGAGGCGTTGGGCGTGCGCAGCGAAGGGCCGCCCCGAGCAAGCACAGCCCCCTCGGGGGGCAGCGTAGTACGCGAAGCGACAAGCGTGGGGGCTTCCTTTTTCATGAAGGCGCCCCTGCATGTCGCCGCTGCCAGCCTTGCAACGCATTGATGACGAGCAACAACACAAACGAAATCACCAGCATCACCAGCGCCACCGCCGTAGCGCCCGCGTAGTCGTATTGCTCCAGCTTGCCGATGATGATCAGCGGCGTGATCTCGGAAATCATCGGCATATTGCCGGCGATGAAAATGACCGAGCCGTATTCACCGATGGCCCGCGCAAACGCCATCGCAAAACCGGTCAGCAGCGCGGGCGTGATGTGCGGAAGAATCACTTTAGTAAAAATCTGCAGGCGCGTGGCGCCCAGCGAGGTAGCGGCTTCTTCGAGTTCTTTCTCGGCGTCTTCCAGCACCGGCTGCACCGTGCGAACCACAAACGGCAGGCCGACAAAAATCAGCGCAATGACCACACCAGCCGGCGTGAATGCAAGCTTGATGCCCATCGGCTCCAGATATTGCCCCAGCCAGCCATTGCCAGCCAGCAGCGCCGTCAGTGAAATGCCAGCGACCGCCGTCGGCAAGGCAAACGGCAGATCAACCAGCGCATCAACAATCTTTTTGCCGGGAAACTTGTAGCGCACCAGCACCCACGCCAGCAGCAGGCCGAACACCAGATTCACCAGCGCCGCGATCAATGAAGCACCGAAAGTCAGCCTGTACGAAGCCAGCACGCGCGGCGACGTTACCGCGACCCAGAACTGGTCGAAGGTCATTGCAAAGGTCTTGAAGAACAGCGCCGAAATGGGTATCAGCACGATGATGCAGAGGTACAGCAGTGTGTAGCCGAGCGTCAGTCTGAAGCCGGGCAGCACGCGCCTGGGAGCGCGCTTGACAGGCACCTCAGTTAGCACGTCGAGCCTGAGCTAAATTCAAATAGTAGAGAGGAAAACAATTTTCCGACGGGCCGCCCCTAGGAAAATTAGCCCCTATTTCTTTTAGGGAAAGGGGCAGCGTATCGCCGTAGGCACGCGAAGCGAAAAGCGTGGGGGCCATTTATTTGACGGTATAGATCTTGTCGAATTGGCCGCCGTCATTGAAGTGCACTTTCTGCGCTTCACTCAGAGAGCCGAACATTTCCTGAACCGTGAACAACTGCAGTGGTTTGAAAGTGGCAGCGTATTTTTTCAGTACGGCTGCCGAGCGAGGGCGCATGGCGTGTTTCGCGGCGATCTCCTGGCCCTCGTCTGAATACAGGTAGTCGAGATAAGCCTTGGCCAATTCGGCCGTTCCCTTCTTGGCGACGGTGCGTTCCACCACCGCCACCGGGTTTTCAGCCACGATGCTGATCGACGGGTACACCGCATCAACCTTGCCTTCGCCGAATTCCTTGTTGACCGACACGACTTCAGATTCGAACGTGACCAGCACATCGCCGATATTGCGTTGCAAAAAAGCCGTGGTCGCATCACGCCCGCCCTTGCCCAGCACCGGCACGTTTTTATAAAGCTTGGCAACGAACTCGGCCGCCTGCGCGTCGCTGGCGCCCTTCTTCTTCGCGTAGCCCCACGCAGCCAGGTAGGTGTAGCGGCCGTTTCCACCGGTTTTCGGGTTGACGACGATCACCTGAATGCCGGGCTTGATCAAATCGTCCCAGTCCTTGATACCTTTGGGGTTGCCGTTGCGCACCAGGAACAGCATCGTCGACGTCGTGGGCGACGCGTTGCCCGGAAAGCGCTTGGCCCAGTCTTTCGCAACCACGCCCACGCCGGCCAGAAACTCGACGTCGGTCGAAGTGTTCATGGTCACGACGTCAGCGTCCAGCCCGTCGGCGATTGAACGCGCAATGGCGCTCGAGCCACCGTGCGACTGGTCGATCTTGATGTCTTTGCCGGTGGTTTTCTTGTACTGCGCGATGAAGGCGGCGTTGTAGTCTTTGTAGAACTCGCGCGCCACGTCGTACGAGCCGTTAAGCAGCGTTTGCGACGAGGCGGCGCCGGCAGCCGCCAGGGCGACGGAGGCAAGAATCAGTTTGAAGCGTGAAGTCATGACCATGCGGGCCACTGCAAGATGGCCTGTAAAAAAAAGAAAAGCTGATCCCCGGGCCGAGACCGCAGCACCGGGCTCATTCAGTGGCCTACTTGTTCGGCTGCGGCGTCATGCGCAGATAAGGACGCACGGCCTTGTAGCCTTTGGGGAAGCGCTGGGCCAGTTCGGCCGGGTCTTGCAGGCTGGGCACGATCACCACGTCGTCGCCGTCTTTCCAGTTGGCGGGCGTGGCCACCTTGTGGCTGTCGGTCAGCTGCAGTGAATCGATCACACGCAAGATTTCATCAAAGTTACGACCCGTGCTGGCCGGGTAGGTGAAGGTGGTGCGAATGATTTTCTTCGGGTCGATGATGAAAACACTGCGCACGGTGGCCGTGGCCGATGCGTTCGGGTGAATCATGTCGTACAGGTTCGCCACGGTTTTGTCAGCGTCAGCAATGATCGGAAAATTGACGGTGGTGTTCTGCGTGTCGTTGATGTCGGCAATCCACAAGCCGTGCTTGTCGACCGGGTCCACGCTGAGTGCGATCGGCTTGACGTTGCGCTTGGCAAATTCGGTGCTCAATGCGGCGGTCTTGCCCAGTTCGGTGGTGCAGACGGGCGTGAAGTCAGCCGGGTGCGAAAACAGCACCACCCACGAATCGCCCGCCCATTCATGGAAACTGATTTTCCCGGCGGTGGAATCTTGTGTGAAGTCAGGGGCGGTGTCGCCAAGTCGCAGGGTAGCCATGGTGTTCCTTTTGCAATCGGGATTGCGGTGAATACAGTATTGTGGAGATGCAGTTATTAAACTGCAAAGACTATATCGTTCTTAATTTATCAGGATTTCTACATATAAAGATACGCGCCGGGCATTCGATCCGATCATCGCCGTCAATCGACCAGCTCCAGCCCGCGCAGATGGTCGCCCATGAAGTCCAGAAAACTGCGCACCGCCGGCACCTGGCCACGGCGCGACGGAAACACCGCATGCACCTTGCCTGAGCGCATGGTCCAGTCGGGCAGCAACTGTATCAATGAACCGGCTTTGAGTTCCGCAGTAGCCAGGTCGGCTGGCAAAAAGCTGAATCCAGTGCCCGCCAGAATGGCGAACTTCAGCGTCTCCAGATCGTCGGCCACATAGCGCGGCTCATGTTTGAAAAGCATCTCGTGGCCCTGCGGGTCGATGAGCTTCCAGGTACTTTTGCCATCGTGCGAACTCATCGCCACCGAATCAAGCCGGCCCAGTTCGGCAAGGCTTGAGGGGTGGCCCTGACGCTGAACCTGCGCCGGGCTGGCCACCAGAAAACCCGATGAGGCACCCAGGTTCTTGACCACCAGGCTGCCGCTTTCGTCCAGGTCCAGGCGCACCCGCAGCGCGATGTCGATGCCTTCCTCCACCAGGTCCACGACCCGGTTGGTGACGCGCATGTCGATTTTTACTTGCGGATGCTGTGCCATGTACAGCGGAATCAGCCGGCCCATGGCGTTTTGAGCCAGCGTCACCGGGCAGGCCACGCGTACCGTACCGCGCGGCGCAGCCTGCATTTGCTCGACCGCCTCGCCAGCGGCATGCGCCTGGTCGCGCAGCACGCTGCAATGACGCAGGTAGATTTCGCCGACTTCAGTGAGCGACAGCTTGCGCGTGGTGCGCTGCAGCAGCCGCACGCCCAGCCTGGATTCGAGTTCGGAAATCCGGCGCGACAGGCGCGATTTGGGCATGCCCAGTGCCCGGCCAGCCGCCGCAAAACCACCCCGCTCGGCCACTTCGGCGAAATACAGCATATCGTTCAAATCTTGCATCGGCGCCTCGGGTGAAGGGTAGGCATTGTCCTGCCAGCAGAACAATCTATCGCAATTTTCCTCACTTATCAATTAATAGTCTCACAGACACAATCTATATCGTGGCAGCAAGCAAGGGTAAACCAATAGTAAATGCGAACTCGCCATGGATCATCCACCGCAGACCAAAGGCCTTCATCATGAGCAAGCTACTTCACATCGACTCCAGCATCCTTGGCGGCAACTCGGTTTCGCGCCAGCTCACGGCGCAAATCGTTGCGTCGTGGCGTGCCAGCCACCCCGCCACCGAAGTCAGCTACCTTGATCTGGCCGTCGACACCCCAAGTCACCTGTCTGCCGAATCGCTTGGATTCCGCATGCCCCCGGGCGTTCCCTTGAGTGACGCGCAGCAGCGCGAAAACGCGATTTCTGAAAAGCTGGTTTCGCAGTTTCTCGCCGCTGACACCGTCGTCATCGGCGCGCCGCTTTATAACTTCACCATCCCGACGCAGCTCAAGGCATGGATCGACCGCATCGCGCAGACCGGCCGCACCTTCACCTACACCGACAAAGGCCCGGTCGGTCTGGCCGGGGGCAAAACCATCGTCGTCGCCTCAACCCGGGGCGGCGTGTATTCAACAAGCGACGCCGGCAACGCGATGGAGCACCAGGAAAGCTACCTCAAGACCCTGTTTGGTTTCCTGGGCGTGACCGATGTGCGCTTTGTGCGCGCCGAAGGCCTGGCGATGGGCGATGCAGTGAAAACCGCCGCGCTAGCCGCTGCCGGCGTTGAAGTGAAGGTGCAGGTCAAGGCCGCAGCCAACCAGGAAGCGCTGGCAGCGCTGGCAGCCTGACGCTATTAGTTTCATAGCTGCCTGCGCAGGTATTACCTGGGCTGGAAGCCGAAAAGGCTTTAAAAAGGCTGTCCAAAGCCGCCTCAAGCCCTCTCAAGCGGCTTCCAGGCGGCTTTCAGGCGTGTTTTTTCACCCACGCCACGTAGGCATCTACCCAGCTTTGCAAAAACTTCTGGCTGCCTTCGTTGAGCTTGCCGGTCGCGTCGTAAAGCCCCTCCTTGTGATGAATGAACGCTTCAGGCTGGCCCAGCGTCGGCATGTTGAGGTAGGCCAGGATGTTGCGCAGGTGCTGCTGGGCCAGGGCCGTACCCACCGGGCCGACGGAGGCGCCAATGACACCGGCCGGCTTGCCATTCCACACGCTCTGGCCATAGGGACGCGAGGCGTGATCAATCGCGTTTTTCAG
>JANPFZ010000466.1:0-1826 GCA_031423655.1 Polaromonas sp. | reverse complement strand
GGTTCCGAAGCCGCAGCTGGCGCGCTGCATCATGGCCAGCTTCGACGACTTGCGCAAAGCCGGTGACGCCGTGGCGGGCGTGATTGCGGCGGGCATTATTCCGGCCGGGCTGGAGATGATGGACAAGCCGATGACCGCTGCTGTCGAAGACTTTGTACATGCCGGTTATGACCTGACGGCTGCCGCGATCTTGCTATGCGAAAGCGACGGCACGCCCGAAGAGGTCGAGGAAGAAATCGGTCGCATGATCGAGGTGCTTAACCGATTTGGCGCTACGGCGATCGCTGTAAGCCAGAACGAAGCCGAACGCCTGCGCTTCTGGAGCGGACGCAAAAATGCGTTCCCGGCGTCTGGTCGCATCAGCCCCGACTACATGTGCATGGACTCGACCATTCCGCGCAAGCGCCTGGCTGATATTTTGCTGGCGATTGCCGGCATGGAAAAGAAGTACGGCCTGAAGTGCGCCAATGTTTTTCACGCTGGTGACGGCAACCTGCACCCGCTGATCATGTTCGACGCCAACGATGCCGACCAGCTGCACCGCTGCGAATTGTTTGGTGCTGACATTCTGGAGACCAGTGTGGCCATGGGCGGCACCGTCACTGGTGAACACGGCGTTGGCGTCGAAAAACTCAACTCGATGTGCGTGCAATTTTCGGCCGCAGAGAACGAGCAGATGTTCGCCGTCAAGCGCGCCTTTGACAGCAAGGGCCTGCTCAATCCCGGCAAGGTGATCCCGACGCTGAACCGCTGTGCCGAGTACGGAAAAATGCTGGTGCGGGGCGGCAAAGTTTCACATCCCGACCTGCCCAGGTTTTGATGCCCCCACGGTCGTTCGCTTCGCGTAACTTCCTGCCCCCCGAGGGGGCTGGCCTTGCTTGGGGCGGCCCGGCGCGGCGGCCGTGTTCCCCTCATTCGCTCGTTTCGCCTATCGTACCCGGCGATTTCCGCTAATGCAGGCACTGCGCGGCCTGGCCTGGCTGCTGGCGTTTCAGTCAGCTGGCGAACTGTTTTCCCGTGGACTGAACCTCCCTTTTCCCGGACCGGTCATCGGCATGATGTTGCTGCTGCCTGCATTGGGCTTGCGGGTAGTCCGAGAGCCCGTCAATGTGTGCGCAGACTTCCTTTTAAGTCACCTTTCGTTACTTTTTGTACCGGTGGGTGTCGGCGTCATGACGCACCTTTCGCTGGTCAGTCAATACGGCGTCAGGATTCTGGCGGTGCTGGTTTTGTCAACGCTGGCGGGTCTGGCGGTGACGGTGCTGGGTTTGCACCTTCTGCAAAGACGCGCAGACAACGCAGCCGCAGTCCAGCCCAGAGACCCCCATGCCTGACATGCCTAGGGTATTCGAGCTCTGGGTCTACCTTTCCAGTACGCCGCTGTTCGGTCTGGCTGCCACACTGGTGGTGTATGTCATGGCGCATGCGGCCTACACCCGAGTGGGCCAGCAGCCGTGGGCCAATCCGGTGCTCTGGACAGTCGCCGTACTGGCTGCCGGCCTGCTAATCACCGACGTTCCCTATCCGACCTATTTTTCTGGCGCGCAGTTTATTCATTTCCTCCTCGGCCCTGCGGTGGTGGCGCTGGCCTGGCCGCTCTGGCAGCGCCGCGCCGAGCTACGCGCGCGCTGGGCCACATTGCTCGCAATAGCCCTGGCCGGTGGGTTGACGGCCAGCGGCTCGGCTTGGCTGCTCGGTTGGGCGTTTGGTTTGCCGACCGAAGTGATCTTGTCGCTGGTGCCGAAATCAGTCACCGCACCGGTGGCCATGGGCATCGCTGAAAAAATCGGCGGCATTCCGGCCCTTGCGGCGGTGTTCGCGGTGAT
>JANPFZ010000465.1:0-5387 GCA_031423655.1 Polaromonas sp. | reverse complement strand
GGTGCAGAAACCGGCGTGTTTCAGCTGCGGCCTGGCCCGCAGGGGCAACTGGGTTTTGATCGCCTGGCGATGGTTGTGCACGCTGCACCCGGCATGCGCTTCAACGATGGCCGCTGTGACCGCCAGGGGCGCTTCCTGGCTGGTACGATGATGATGAATATGGCTTCCAGCCCACGTTATGGCTGCGTATACAGCTATCAAAAAAATAGCGGATTGACCCAATTGCTCGACGGCTTCATTACCCCCAATGGCATGGCCTTCAGCCCGGATGGGCGCACCATGTATCTGTCGGACTCGCATCCGTCGGTGCAGTCGGTCTGGGCCTTTGATTACGACATTGAATCCGGCACGCCATCGAGACGGCGCCTCTTCATCGACATGAATCCGTTGCCGGGCCGACCCGATGGCGCGGCCATCGATGAAGACGGCTGCTACTGGATTTGCGGCAATGACGCCGGGCTGATTCACCGCTTCACACCCCAGGGCAAGCTCGACCGCTCCCTGCCGGTGCCGGTCAAAAAACCAGCCATGTGCGCTTTTGGCGGCGTGGGCCTGGACACCCTGTTCGTCACGTCGATTCGCCCCGAGGGCATCGACCTGTCTGACCAACCGCTGGCGGGTGGCGTGTTTGCGCTGTACCCCGGCGCGCGCGGCTTGCCCGAACCGGCATTCGCCGGCTGAAAATTTTTAACCCCCCTGGAGACTTGTATGAAGATCAAGAAAATACTGTTCGCGATGACGACTGCCGCGGCCCTGTTTCCGCTGGTAGCGCAGGCTGGCGAGTTCCGTTCCGCCGATACGCACAACGCCGACGACTACCCTACGGTGGCTGCCGTCAAATACATGAGCGAGTTGCTCGACAAGAAGAGCGGCGGCAAGCACAAGATCAAGGTCTTCAACAAGCAGGCCCTGGGCAGCGAAAAGGAAACCATTGACCAGGTCAAGATCGGCGCGCTGGATTTCACCCGCGTCAATGTCGGCCCGATGAACGCTATTTGCCCGTTGACGCAGGTGCCGACGATGCCCTTCCTGTTCAGCTCCATCGCCCACATGCGCAAGTCGCTTGACGGCCCGGTCGGTGACGAAATCCTGAAAAGCTGCGAGTCTGCCGGCTTCATTGGTCTGGCGTTTTATGACAGCGGCGCGCGCTCGATCTATGCCAAAAAGCCGATCAAGACCGTGGCCGATGCCAAAGGCCTGAAGATCCGCGTCCAGCAATCTGACCTGTGGGTGGCGCTGGTGAGCGCCATGGGCGCGAACGCCACACCGATGCCTTACGGTGAGGTCTATACCGGCCTGAAAACCGGGCTGATCGACGCTGCTGAAAACAACATCCCGTCGTTTGACACCGCCAAGCATGTCGAAGCCGTCAAGATCTACTCGAAGACCGAGCATTCGATGGCGCCCGAGATTCTGGTGATGTCCAAAATCGTTTATGACAAGCTGCCGAAGGCCGAGCAGGACCTGATTCGCGCTGCGGCGAAAGAATCGGTCGCGTTTCAGCGCCAGAAGTGGGATGAGCAGGAAGCCAAATCGCTGGCCAATGTGAAGGCCGCCGGAGCCGAAATCGTCGAAGTCGACAAGACTTCCTTCCAAGCCGTGATGGGCCCGGTGTATGACAAGTTCATGACCACGCCGGACATGAAGCGTCTGGTGAAGACGGTTCAGGATGCGAAGTAGATGCGGGGAGCCGTCATCCTCCTTCAACAGGCTCAGGATAGGTCAGGATACCGAATCGCCTTTGTGAATTAGCTCCCCCGCCCCTGTGGGGAGAGGGCAGGGGTGAGGGGTCCGCGGACCGAACGGAGACATAGAAAATGTTCACCAAATTTTGTGCGGCGCTGTCAAAGCTTAGCCTGGTGCTGGCCGTCATCGGCCTGCTCGCGGTTGTTCTTTGCGTTCAATGGCAAGTCTTTGGACGATACGTGCTCAACGACACACCGACCTGGGCCGAGGCGCTGGCGCTGTTGCTGGTGTTATTTGTGACCGCCTTCGGCCTGGCCGTCGGCGTGCGCGATGCCGGGCACATCGGGCTGGAGTCGCTGGTCGTGCTGCTGCCTGAAAAATGGCAGCATCGCATCGAAATTTTCATTCACTTTCTGGTTGGCTCGTTTGGCGCGCTGATGGTCTATGGCGGCTGGCTCTGGATGGCTGCGAAATGGAACGAGAAAAAACCCATGCTGCCGGTGCCAGACGGGATCGACTACTTACCCATCGTGATTGCCGGGGTGCTGATCGTGATTTTTTCGATTGAGCATGTGATCGCGCTGTTGCGCGGAGAAGTGGTGGAGCCGGCATGGAACTGACTGTCCTTGCGCTGAGCTTCACGCTCTTTCTGGTGATCGGCGTGCCGGTCGCGTTTGCCATCGGGCTCTCTTCCGTCGTCACCATCGTGGCCGCCGGCCTGCCGATTGCTGTGGTGTTCCAGAAGATGGTCGGCGGCATGCAGGTGTTCTCGTTCCTGGCGATTCCGTTCTTCGTTTTTGCGGGCGAGTTGATGCTGTACGGCGGCATCGCCAAGCGCATCGTGCGCTTTGCCAACAGCCTGGTCGGCCATGTGCGCGGCGGCTTGGGTATGAGCAACGTGATCGGCTGTACGCTGTTCGGCGGCATTGCCGGCTCGCCGCTGGCTGATGTGTCGGCGATGGGCTCGGTGATGATTCCGTTGATGAAAAAGGAAGGCTACGACGCCGACTACGCGGTCAACGTCACCACCCATTCCGCGCTGGTCGGCGCCATCATGCCGACCTCGCACAACATGATCATTTTCACGCTGGCCACATCGGGAATTGCGTCGGTCAGCGTGTTGAGCCTGATCCTCGCGGGCCTGATTCCGGCTGTGATTCTGACGCTGTGCAACCTCGGCGCGGCCTACTACGTCGCCGTCAAACGCGGCTACCCGACACGCGGCGCCTTTCCCGGTTGGGGTGAGGTGTTGCGAGCCTTCGGCGCCTCGCTGCCTGGCCTGCTGGTGGTGGTCATCATCCTGGTCGGCATTTTGTCGGGCGCGTTCACTGCCACCGAATCGGCCTCCATCGCGGTGGCCTGGGCCTTGCTGATCACCACGGTGGTCTATAAAACGCTGTCATGGAAAAACTTTTTGAAGGCCTGTGCCAAAGCCTGCAAGACGACGGGCGTGGTGCTGCTGTTGATCGGCATTTCGTCGGCGTTCGGTTACTTCATGGCGCTGTACGAGGTACCGCAACTCACCGGTGAATTGATGAAGTCGGTGAGCAGCCAGCCCTGGGTAATATTTTTGATGATCAATCTGCTGCTGTTTATCCTCGGCACCTTTCTTGACATGGCGGCAACCATCCTGATCTGCACGCCGATCTTCATGCCGATTGCGATGCAGTTTGGCATGGACCCGATCCAGTTCGGCATCGTGATGCTGATCAACTGCGCGCTGGGCCTGAACACACCGCCGGTCGGCACCGTGCAGTTCGTCGGCTGCGCGATAGGCGGCATCACGGTCGGGCAGGTGATGCGCTCCATCCTGCCGTTTTACAGCGCGCTCGGCCTGTGTCTGCTGCTGGTGACTTACGTACCGGCTTTCTCGCTGTGGCTTCCATCGCTGTATAAATAATCGCGACGAGCTTCCGAAAAAAACCTGCAGCTTCGCCAGGCACCTCAACAATATCAACAACTGAACCAGAGAACAATGCAATGACTCCAACCGGCCCGTATCAAGCCTTCCCCAACAGCTTCAAGCAACGGTTGCTGGCCGGCGAAAAGCTCATTGGCTGCTGGTCGTCGCTGGCCAGCCCGATCACGACCGAGATTCTGGGGCTGGCCGGCCTCGACTGGATCCTGCTTGACGGCGAGCATTCACCCAACGACGTGAACACCTTTATTCCCCAACTGATGGCACTCAAAGACAGCTTCAGTGCGCCTGTCGTTCGGCCGTCGAGCAACAACGTGGTCGAGATCAAGCGCTTGCTGGACGCGGGCTTCTACAACTTCCTGATCCCCTATGTTGAAACGGTTGAAGAAGCCAGCCGCGCCGTGTCAAGCACGCGTTACCCGCCGCAAGGCATTCGCGGTGTGTCGGTCGGCCAGCGCAGCAACCGCTACGGCACGCTGCCCAATTATTTCGAGGGCATCAATGACCAGATTTGCGTGATGATCCAGATTGAAAGCCGCGCCGGAATGGCGGCCACGCGCGAAATTGCCGCGCTCGACGGCGTTGATTCCATCTTTGTCGGCCCGTCAGATTTGGCGGCGGCGCTGGGCCACTTAGGCAACCCGGCGCACCCGGAAGTGCAAGCGGCGATTGCCGAAGTTTTTGCCGATGCCAGGGTCAGCGGCAAACCAACCGGCATTCTGGCGCCGGTCGAGGCCGAGGCGCGGCGTTATATTGAGATGGGTGCAACTTTCGTCGGCGTTGGCAGCGACCTGGGTGGCTTTCGCAGCGCGATGCAGGGCCTGCGGCAACGCTACCGCGACTGATGTGGCACATAATTTTTCTTTAACGAAACACAGGAGAAATTGAAATGAGCAAACTTGGTTTTATTGGTCTGGGCATCATGGGCGCACCGATGGCGGCGCACCTCGTCAAGGCCAGGCATGAAGTTTTTTTAAACACCCGCAGCCAGGTGCCTGCGGATCTGCTGACCGGAAAAAGCGTCGCCTGCGCGTCGGCAAAAGAAGTCGCCGAGAAAGCCGACATCATCTTTTTGATGCTGCCCGACACGCCCGATGTGGCGGCAGTGCTGTTCGGTGAAAACGGGGTCAGTGCTGGATTGACCGACGCAAAGGGCAAGGGCAAAACCGTTGTTGACATGAGTTCCATCTCACCGATGGAAACCAAAGAGTTCGCGAAGAAAATAAACGCGCTGGGGTGCGACTACCTCGACGCGCCCGTCTCGGGTGGCGAAGTCGGCGCCAAAGCCGCCAGCCTGACCATCATGGTCGGCGGCCCCGATGCGGCTTTCGAGCGCGTCAAGCCGCTGTTTGAACTGATGGGCAAAAACATCACGCTGGTCGGCGGCAACGGCGACGGCCAGACTTGCAAGGTCGCCAACCAGATCATCGTGGCGCTGAACATTGCCGCCGTCGGTGAAGCGCTGCTGTTTGCCAGCAAAGCCGGCGCCGACCCGGCCAGGGTACGGCAGGCGCTGATGGGCGGATTTGCGGCATCGCGCATTCTGGAAGTCCACGGTGAACGCATGATCAAGCGCACCTTCAACCCCGGCTTTCGCATCGGCCTGCATCAGAAGGACCTGGGCCTGGCGCTGGCAGGCGCCCGCACGCTGGGCGTGGCACTGCCGCAAACAGCCAGCGCCGCGCAGCTGATGCAGGTCTGCAGCGCCAACGGCATGCAGGACCTGGACCATTCGGCGCTGGTGCGTGCGCTGGAGTTGATGGCGGGTCATGAAGTGGCGAAG
>JANPFZ010000464.1:0-2531 GCA_031423655.1 Polaromonas sp. | reverse complement strand
TCCAGGTCCCATCAGGTAACCCAGACGCACGCCGGCCAGGCCGAATTTGCTCATCGTACGCAGCAGCAAGACATGGCTGTGCCGGGCGATGCGGTCGATATAGCTTTTGCTGGCAAACGGCTGGTAGGCCTCGTCCATCACCACCAGTCCGCCCTGCTCGCCCACGGCATTGACAATGTTTTCGATCACCGCGCCGTCCCACAGATTGGCGGTCGGGTTGTTCGGGTAGGCCAGATAGGTAATAGCGGGCCTGTGTTCGGCAACGGCCGCCAGCATGGCGGCTTCGTCGAGTTCGAAATCGGCTGTGAGCGGCACACCGACGAACTTCAGGCCCTGCAGCTGGGCACTCATCGCGTACATCACAAAGCCCGGAACGGGCGAAACAATGGCTGCGCCCGACACGTCGCAGGCCATGGCCAACAGTGAAATCAGCTCGTCCGAGCCATTGCCCAGCATGATGTCGAAGCCGTCGGGCATCTGCGCGTAGGCGGCTAGCGCGGCACGCAAATCATTGACGCGGCCATCCGGGTAGCGGTTCAGTGCCAACGCACCGAGGCGCCGGCCCAGCTCGGCCTGCAGCGCGGCGGGCAGGCGATGCGGGTTTTCCATCGCGTCGAGCTTGACCATGCCAGCGGAGTCTTGCACCGCGTAGGCGTGCATGGATTGCACGTCCTGGCGGATACGGGATTGAAGCTTGGCGTTCAGGTTTTCGTTCATAGGGGAGACGTCTCGAATGGACTAATGACTTCAAGCTGGTCGTAGCGCGCTAGCGGCAATGCATCGCTCAGCACGGCATCGCAGCCACTGTGCATGGCCGACGCGAGGATCAGCGCTTGCCAATAGTCGACCTGCAGCCGCGCCTCCAGGCCCCAGGCGGTCTCCACCGTCTGGTGGTCGATCACCCAGGGCTGCCACTGCTGATAGCGGCGCAGCTTGGCGCGGGCATCGCCTTGGGCCAAACCCGGCTGGATGCGCTGGGTGACGCACACGTAGTATTCGCTCAACACTTGGGTGCTGGTGCGCCCGGTGCGGCTCGCCCACAGCTGCGCGAGCCAGGCGCGCACCTGCTGGCGGCGTCGTGTGTCCGCTGCGTCGTCGGCATAGACGAATACCGGGGTGTCAACGAAAACGCGTGGCACGGTCGGCATAAATTTCGGCACGCGCGGGATAAGGCTGCACTGTCGAGGTGAAAGTGACGTCATCGGCCTGCCACTCGCGCTCAGCGCGCGCATACGCATCTTCGCGCTGCATCTTTTCTAGCAGCATTTCACCCACCAAGCGTGACACGCTGGTGTTGCGCTTGGCCGCCTCGATGCGAACCCAGTCGGCCACCGCATCCTCCATGGTGATCGTGACGTTTTTCATAGCTTTATACTACACTAAAATCGTGTTGCACGAAGTTCGTGTCATTGAATGCATGAAATTCGCACAAAATAATTTACTTATGTCCATACCCGCCAACAACGATTTTGCAAACTACTGCTGCGATTTGTTGCGCTCGGCAGGGCCGTGTGTGGCCAAACGCATGTTTGGCGGCTACGGCATCAGCACCGACGGGATGACGATTGCAATTCTTGCTGACCTGGGCGATGGCGAAAAGCTCTGGCTAAAGGGCGATGACGCAACGCGCAACCGCTACGAAGCGGCGGGCTACAAGATATTCACCTATCCGATGAAGGGTGTGCCGCGTTCAATGAACTATTTCAGCAGCCCCGAAGATGCCATGGATTCGCCGGATGCGATGCGGCCATGGGCGGCGCTGGCGCTGGAATGCGCCGTGCGGTCGCGCGCTGCGAAGCCCAAAGCCCCTCGAAAAAAGCCGGAACCGAAAGCGCCGTCCTGAACTGGCGGCCTTGGGTCAAGCCTTGTTTTTCCGCATCGCAGGCACGTCGTGAAGACGCATCTCTGCCGCCCGCGCATGCGCCTGCAGGCCTTCGCCATAAGCCAGCTCAGCGGCAATCTTGCCTAGCACCTGGGCACCTGCTTCGCTGACTTCAATGATGCTGCTGCGTTTTTGGAAATCGTAGACGCCCAGCGGACTTGAAAAGCGCGCGGTGCCGCTGGTGGGCAGCACGTGATTCGGGCCGGCGCAATAGTCGCCCAGCGATTCGCTGGTGTAGGCGCCGAGGAAAATCGCACCAGCGTGTTTGAGCAGCGGCTCCCACTTATGCGGCTCGTGGCTGGAAATTTCCAGATGCTCGGGCGCAATGCGGTTGCTGATGGCGCAGGCCTCTTCCATGCTGCGGGTGTGAATCAGCGCGCCGCGACCGTGGAGTGACTTGGCAATGATCTCGGCCCGGGGCATGCTGGGCAGCAGGCGATTGATCGCGGCCTGCACGGCGTCGATGTAAGCCAGGTCGGGGCACAGCAAAATGCTTTGCGCCAGTTCGTCGTGCTCGGCCTGGCTGAACAAATCCATCGCCACCCAGTCAGCGGGCGTGCTGCCGTCGGCCAGCACCAGAATTTCCGACGGCCCGGCAATCATGTCGATGCCGACGGTGCCGAACACACGCTTTTTGGCGCTGGCCACA
>JANPFZ010000463.1:0-2738 GCA_031423655.1 Polaromonas sp. | reverse complement strand
GCCCGGGCGGCCCTGCATACAGGCGCTGGCCGCGTGTTCGTCGCGCTGCTGGGAGCGCCTGCAGAGCCGCAGCTGACGGTGGATGTGATGCAACCCGAATTGATGTTTCGCAGCGTCGACGCGCTCGACATGAAGCGGCAGGTCATCGTTTGCGGCTGCGGCGGTGGCGACGCGGTGAAAACTGTTCTGGCCAAGGTACTTTCAACGGCTGTGCGCGCCGTGCTCGACGCCGATGCACTCAACGCCATCAGCAGTGATGCCCAGCTGCAAGCGCTGTTACAAGCCCGTCATTCGCGCGGCTACAGCACCGTGTTGACACCGCACCCGCTGGAAGCGGCGCGGCTGCTGGGTAACGAGGTGGCTCAGGTGCAGGTCAGTCGATTGACCGCAGCCAGCCAGCTGGCAGAGCGCTTTCAGTGTGTAGTGGTGCTCAAGGGGTCAGGCACGGTGATTACGGCGCCGGGCACGGTGCCAGCCATCAACAGCACCGGCAATGCGCTGCTCGCGACGGCGGGCACTGGCGACGTTCTGGCGGGCATGGTGGGGGCTGGCCTGGCCTGCAACGTTCAGGGTACGGATGAGGACTTAAGTGCCGTCTGTGCTGCAGTTTTTACTCACGGGCAGATCGCAGGTCTTTGGGCGCTGAACAAGCCCGGGCAGGCTTTGACGGCATCCCTTCTGGCGGCCTGGCGGTAGCCGCATGGATCGCTAAACCAGCACCATCAAACCAATCTGCAATAGCAGCAACAACACGAGCGCTGAAAGATCAACGCCGCCGATCGAAGGGATCACGCGCCGCAGCGGCGCCAGCAGAGGTTCGGTCAGTCGGCCGAGCAGCGCGTACGCGGCAGAGCCAGGCTGCACCCACGACAAAATCGCAAAGCCCAGCACCAGAATAAAAAGCGTCTGCAAGGCGACGCGAACCAGCATCTTCACGGCAAAAATCAGCAACCCGAGTACAGCGAACGGCGCGAATCCGGCAGCCCCGCCCGGCGCGGCCATCAGCACACCAAACAGCAGCGCCCACACCAGCGCATACAGCACGGCGAGTGTCACCGCAGCCAGCAGGCTGGCCCAATCGACACGCGCCTGCCCCAACGCCTTCGGCAAGGAGCGGCGCAGCGGTTTGACCAGCCAGTCGGTCAGAGCCATTACAAAACTGCCGGGCTGGCCGCGCATGTTGACGCGCAAGCCATTCATCCAAGCCCGTAGTAGCGCCGCCGCGATCAGCAAAAAGAAAATGGTTTCAAGCAGGAAGGCGAGAATTCGAATCAGCATGGAAGGCGTCCGGCTGGCGGGGCTTTTAAGTGGTGACGCAAATGGTCAGATCAATTCGATCAGCGACGCGGTTTTTTGCCCTGCTTGCGGCCCGGGTTGCTGACTGCTTTCTTGACCGCCGACTTCAATGCCTGTATCGGCGATTGAATCGGCGACAGGGCGCTTCGGCTGGAAGCCGAGCTGGAGGCCGCGTTGCGTCGCGACGCACCGGCGCCGCTCATTAAATGCCCCTCGGTGCGTCCCTCAGATCGCGCCTCCGAACGGCTGCCTGACAGCTGGCCCGCACCGCCCTTGGCGCTGCGCTTTCCGGTGCCACGGCGGCCTTGCTCCCGCTCATTTTCAGGCAGCTCGTCCGCCTGACCACCCGCTTTGTCTTTCATCGCCCGACCGACCAGGCTATCGCCCTCGTTGACCAGGCGGAAGTCAATTTTGCGGCCGTCCAGATCAACGCGGCTGACCTGCACCCGCACGCGGGTGCCAATGGCATAGCGAATGCCGGTGCGCTCACCGCGCAGCTCTTGCCGCGCCTCGTCGAAGCGGAAATACTCGCCACCCAGTTCGGTGATGTGGACCAGCCCCTCGACGTACATTGCGTCCAGCGTCACAAAAATCCCGAAGCCGGTGGCCGCCGTGACGACACCGCCAAATTCTTCGCCCAGATGCTCGCGCATGTATTTGCACTTCAGCCAGGCTTCGACGTCGCGGCTGGCCTCGTCGGCGCGGCGCTCATTGGCGCTGCAATGCAGGCCCGCCGCCTGCCAGGCAAGTTCGTCAGCGCTGACCTTTTTTGGTTTCTGCTCGGGATCCTTAACGCGGGACGCCAGCCGCTTCGACAGCTTGGCTTCGGCTTCGCCCGGCGTTGGCAGCGTCGGCAACTGGTACTTGGCCCTGTTCAGCACCGCCTTGATGACGCGATGTACCAGCAAGTCAGGGTAGCGGCGAATCGGGCTGGTGAAATGCGTGTACGCCTCATACGCCAGGCCGAAGTGGCCGCTGTTCATCGGCGTGTAGATTGCCTGCTGCATCGAGCGCAGCAGCATGGAATGGATCTGCTGCGCGTCGGGGCGGTCTTTGGTGGCCACGGCGATCTGCTGGAATTCGCCCGGCGTCGGATCGTCGGTGATCGTCATGCCCAGGCCGAGCGCCTTCAGGTAATTGCGCAGAAGGTCCTTTTTTTCGGGCGTAGGGCCCTCGTGTACGCGAAACAGGCCGACGTGCTTGCTGCCGGCAATAAAGTCGGCCGAACACACGTTGGCTGCCAGCATGGCTTCTTCGATCAGCCGGTGCGCCACATTGCGCGTGCGCGGCACAATTTTTTCGATACGCCCGGCTTCGTCGCAAACAATTTGTGTTTCGGTGGTTTCAAAATCAACCGCGCCGCGAATGCCGCGCTCTTTGAGCAGCGCCTGGTACACGTCGTGCAGGTCGAGCAGATGCGGCACCAGCGCCTTGCGCTGCGC
>JANPFZ010000462.1:0-1730 GCA_031423655.1 Polaromonas sp. | reverse complement strand
GCGGCGCTGTGGGCCGGTGTGGCGCTGTGGGGCCTGCACATGGCGATGACGCAGGGGCTGCTGGCCGCGATGGTGGCGGGCACCGCCCCGGCCGATCTGCGCGGCACGGGTTTTGGTTTTTTCAACCTGCTGAGCGGGCTGGCGCTGCTGCTGGCCAGCACGGTGGCGGGTGTGCTGTGGGACCAGTTCGGCGCGGCGGTGACGTTTGCCGTCGGCGCGGTGTTCAGCCTGCTGGCGCTGGGGCTGATCGGCTGGTGGCGAGAGGCGGTTGCCGTGCCGCGAAAGCCTGACTCACCAGCTTGACGACGCTACAGTTTTGCTAGCTGCTTGCGCACGTATTACCTGGGCTAAAGCAGGTTTTTATCGATAAAAAACGGAAACATTTCACCGCAGAGACGCAGACAACGCAGAGACTCGCAGAGGTTTTTGAGTTGTGACCTTCACGCATCTAGGGCCGTTGCAACCATTCAGGTTCTCTGCAGGCCTGCGCGGTCTCTGCGCCTCTGCGGTGAATGACTTTCTGCCCCTCGCGCAGTTACCGACGCTTGCGCCGCAACTGCGCCAGCCGCTCGGCCATGGCGTCGATGTCCAGCGCGTCCTCGGCGTGCGTCAGGTAGGTTTCCAGATCGGCCACGGCGTGCTCTGCGTCACCCATCGCAGCCCATACCAGCGCGCGGTCGCGGTACTCGGTCCAGCCGTCGGGTTGCAGCACGATCAGCCGGTCCATCACCGCCAGCAGGCGCGGCAGGTCTTCCTGGGTTTTGTGAATGTCTTTGAGGTTGCGCAGCATGCGGCTGATGATCTCGCGCGGCGGTGACGACTTCAAATACAGACCAATCGGAACTTCAAAATCGTCTGCCGTCACATTGCGCTGTCGGAAGGGCTCCAGCCGCTCGGCCAATTCTTCGCGGCTCAATGACTGGCCGCTGAACGGATCAATCACCACCTGGCCCTTGGGCAGGTTGACCTTGACCATAAAATGCCCCGGAAAAGCCACACCGCGTGCGTTCAGGCCCAAGCCGGAGGCCAGCTCCAGCCACAGCACGGCCAGCGTGATCGGAATGCCCCGGCGCGTGCGCAACACGGCGTTCAAATAGCTGTTGTCGGGGTCGTAGTAATCATTGACGTTACCGCCGAAACTCAGGTCGCGAAAGAAGAACTGGTTCAGCAGCCGCAGCTTTTGCAAGGCCGACGCGTCGGCCGGCAGGCGCCGCTTGATCCGCGCCAGCAGCTGGTCCACGTCACCCAGCACCTGCTCCACGTCAAGGTCGGGGTACTCATCCTGTGCCAGGCTGACGGCCGCCTCCAGCAGCGGGAAGTGCTCGTCACTTTGCACCAGGCTGGAGAAGTATTGCAACGGTGACGGAACGGCCAGATTTAATTGCATGACGCTACTTTCTCACAAACCCGCCGGCTTCGCGAGGGGTCTATTGTTGTCTTGTGTTCTCTGATTTTTTGATGGGGGGATGTAGGCAAACGAAGAAATCCGGCCGCCATCAGCGCCGGATCAGCTGTCGCAGCTTCAACCCCGAAATCCAAAGCGCTACAAAATAAATAGCTGCTGACGCAAACAGCACGAGGGCTAGCAGTCCGATTCGTTGAAATATTGCGTTTCTCAAGCCGATCCAGCTCACCGCGTCAGCCGCCCATAACAAAAACACAGCCAGCAAGGCACTGGCGGCAAACACCTGCAGCGCGAACATGCCCCAGCCCGGCGCCGGTTTGTAACT
>JANPFZ010000461.1:0-21185 GCA_031423655.1 Polaromonas sp. | reverse complement strand
GCGCGGAGCAGCCGGGTCCGCGGCCCCTGCTGGCGTGGGTATGTTGCAGCTCCGCAGTTCTTGCCCACCCACGTTCGTTGGCTTCGCGTAAATCACTGCCCCCGAGGGGGCCGCTGCGCCTGCGGCCCGGCGAAGCCGGTTCCGTGGCCCCGGCTTGCTTGAAGAGGGCGGCGCGGCGTCTTCAGCCGCTGCGACAATTGCGCGATGTTCAATATCGTTTTGGTCGAGCCAGAAATTCCGCCCAACACAGGCAATGTGATCCGCTTGGCCGCCAACACCGGTTGCCAGTTGCACCTGATCGAGCCGCTGGGTTTTTCCATGGATGACCGGCACATGCGTCGAGCCGGTCTGGACTACCACGAGTACACACCGGTGCAACGGTATGCCAGCTGGCAGGCGTTTCTTGCCGCCGAGCGCCCCCCAGGCGACCGCCTGTTCGCCATGACCACCAAAGGCCAGCGCAGCCTGTACGACGCGCACTTTCAGGCCGCTGACTGGCTGGTTTTTGGCTCGGAGACCAAGGGACTGGCTGATGAGCTGCGAGAGTCGTTCCCAGCAGAACAGCGACTGAAATTGCCTATGCTGGTCGGGCAGCGCAGCCTGAACCTGTCCAATACGGTGGCGGTAACGGTGTTTGAAGCCTGGCGACAAACCGGCTTTGCCGGATAAATCCTAGCCTTTGCCCCAGCGTTTGCGATGGCCGCCCTTTTTGAGAACACCAGACCTGTCGTGACTTTCGTCACACAAACACTGAAAAAGCCGCAAAGAGCCAGATTGACAGTGAAAAGTCTCCTCAGAGCTACTGAAGATTGCCAATACGACAGAACCATAATCCGACAAATGTGATAACTTTGCTACTTAAGTTGAAAAAATCATATCCAGCAAGCAATTCCATCTTTCCGCCCGCCGTTCAAAAGACACGCAGGATAAAGTGACACCGATTTTTCGACGCCTGTTTTCAGGTTTGAGATGCAGACTTGGTCACCGGCAGGCCGTCCTCGAACGTCTGCCGCTTCCAAGCATCAAACAAAGACTCGAGACACTTTTGGGCGACTGCGAAACCACACGCGCGCAGCAGGTGGTCCATCAAATCAAGGCAGCCCGAACACCCAATGACCTGTGGGAATTGCGCTGCGAAATACACCAGTGCATCTCGCGCGTCCACAGCCAGACCGAAGCATCACGGCGCATCAACAGTCTGGTCACTGTGTTTACGGGCTGGGTACCGACCAACAAACTAACCGAAATTTAGCCCGCGACCAGGCCGCAACGCCAAAATTTCCCGAGCGCCTACGGATAACGCCTGATCAGCGATTCGGCCACGCAAACCGGTTTTTCGTAGCCTTCGCGCAGCACTGTGACTTCCCAGGTCATCTGCAGGCCAGCGTTGTCAATAGGGTCGGCAGCCAGCAGCTTCATTCGCGCGCGCAAACGGCTGCCCACCGGCACAGGCGCCGTAAAGCGCACCTTGTTGAGGCCGTAGTTCACGCCCATGCGCGATTCGGTGATTTCAAACGCCGTCTCAAAAAATTTGGGCAACAAAGACAGTGTTAAAAACCCATGCGCAATCGGGCCGCCAAATGGCCCGGCCGCCGCTTTCTCAGGGTCAACGTGAATCCATTGATGGTCGCCGGTGGCGTCGGCAAACAGATTTACCTGTTGCTGTGTCACGGTGATCCAGTCGCTGACAGCGACCTCGCGTCCGATGCAGGCGGCCACATCGGCCAGCGTCTTAAATGTTTTCATGGGGTAACTGTAGCGGGCTGCAAACGCTTCATTTTTTGACTCGCACCCAGCCACCGGCAGATGCCCTGCCACTGCTCCAGGTCTTTCTCCACGCGGCCTGGTGCTACGTCGAACAGCGTCAGCCCACGCGCTGCCAGATGAATATAGTTCTGCGTATCGCGCAGATAGCCCAGAACCGGCAAGCCCAGGCCTTCGACAAATTCCCGCAGCTTGTCGGCGGCAATCGTGCGGCTGTCCACCCGCATGCCCACAATGCCGACCTCGACCTTGCCGGCGTGCCGGTGTTCGGCCAGCTGGTCAAGAAACGTGCGCGTAGCAAAAATATCAAACACGCTGGGCTGCAGCGGCACGATGATTTTGTCGGCCAGCTTGATGATGTCGTTGAAACGCCAGCCGTGCAGGCCGGCCGCGGTGTCGAGCACAACATGGCTGACTCCTTTGGGCGGCTTGACAATGAGTTCGTGGCTCACGCTCCAGGTCGCAATCGGCCGGGCCGCCGGTGGTCGCAGCCCCAGCCAAAGCCTGGATGATTGCTGGCGGTCGGCGTCGCCAAGCATGACCCCTCGCCCCAAGCTGGCGAAATAGCCGGCCACGTTGGTAGCGAGCGTCGATTTGCCGACGCCTCCCTTGGGATTGGCAATCACGACCACGGGCATATCAAAACTCCTCAGGCGTTTGCTTCTGCGGTTGCTGGTGTTCCTGGTTCAGGCTTTTCCGCTATGGTAACGGGCATGAATACTGCCTTGAAAACCGACGCAAACCCCGACACCAGCCGTGACATCTACGTGGTAGCCGCTCACCCGAACTGGCGCGAATCGCATGCCAACCGCCCGATGATGGACTCTGCCAGGGCGCTGCCGCGAGTGGTCATGCAAGACCTGTATTCAAGCTACCCCGACTACGCCATCGACATGGCAGCCGAACAAGCCGCGCTGGCGCAGGCGAAACTGGTCGTGCTGCTGCATCCGATTCATTGGTATTCGATGCCGCCGCTGCAAAAGCTCTGGCTTGATGAAGTACTGACTTACGGCTGGGCTTATGGCGAGGGCGGCAGCGCGCTGAAGGGCAAGGATTTATGGTTGGTGGGCAGCACCGGTGGGCCAGAATCTTCCTATCAACCGCAGGGCTACAACCGCTATTTTTTCGACGCTTTTTTGCCGCCATATGAGCAGACCGCCGCGTTATGCGGCATGCGTTTTCTGCCGCCCATGATGCTCCACGGCGCCCGTAGCGCCAGCCAGGACACGGTAGGTCAGCATGTCAAGACATTCACCCAGCGCCTGCAGCGCTACCCCGACTGGCCCGAACTTGAAGACCTGGAGCAATGCGCTGCCTGCGTGGTGCCGATGAAGGACCGGCCAGTGGAAGAGCCTGCCATCGCCACCACAGGAGCCCGCTAAGTGGAGAACTTGCCTGGCTGGCTCACGAATAGTCTGATCTACCTGGCAGCGGCTGTCATCGCGGTGCCGCTGGCGAAAAAACTCGGCCTCGGCTCCATCATTGGCTACCTGGCGGCAGGTATGGCGATCGGGCCCTGGGGCCTGGGGCTGGTCACGAATGTGCAGGACATCCTGCATTTCGCTGAATTTGGCGTCGTGCTGATGCTGTTTCTCGTCGGCCTGGAGCTGGAGCCCGAGCGGCTGTGGGAGCTGCGTCGCCCTATCTTCGGCTGGGGCAGCGCGCAGGTGTTGGTGTGCGCGGCATTGATCAGCGGCGTGGCGATGGCGTTCGGCGTGAACTGGCAGATCTCACTCGTTGCCGGGCTCGGGCTGGCGCTGTCGTCAACAGCCATTGCACTGCAAGCCATCCGTGAGCGCAACCTGATGCCAACGTCCAGCGGCCAGGCGGGGTTTTCCATTCTGCTGTTCCAGGACGTAGCCGCCATTCCGATTTTGGCGCTGCTGCCGCTGCTGGGCACACTTGCAGGGGAAAATGAGGCGCTAGCCCAGACCAATCGTGCGCTGGAAGCTATCAAAGTCATAGCAGTCATAACCGGCATCATCGTTGGCGGCCGGCTGCTGCTGCGCCCGCTGCTGCGCTGGATCGCCAACAGCGGCACGCCCGAAATTTTCACCGCCGCTTCTTTGTTGCTGGTGGTCGCGATTGCCGCGCTGATGCAGATGGTCGGCCTGTCGATGGCGCTGGGTGCTTTCTTGGCCGGCGTGCTGCTGGCGACCAGCGAATACCGGCGCGAGCTGGAAACCGATATTGAGCCCTTCAAGGGGCTGCTGCTGGGCCTGTTTTTCATCGCCGTGGGCATGAGCATAGACTTCGGTGTGCTGCGCCAGTCGCCCGGCCTGATGGCGGCGATTCTGCTGGGTTTCCTCGGGCTGAAACTGCTGGTGATTTACGGCCTTGCAGCCTTGATGAAACTGCCCTATCAGGAGCGACCGGTGTTCGTGCTGCTGCTGGCGCAAGGCGGCGAGTTTGCGTTTGTGGTGTTTCAGGCGGCCGCCGGCGCGCGGGTGTTTTCGCCTGAGACGGCTTCGTTGCTGATAGGCGCGGTGGCACTGTCGATGCTGCTCAGCCCGCTGTTGCTGGTCGCCGTCGACAAACTTCTGCTGCCGCGTTATGCCAACGGACGCAAGGCGCGGCTGCCAGAGATTTCCGAGCCGCAGCACGCGCAGGTCATCATTGCCGGCTTTGGCCGTTACGGCCAGATCATCGGCCGAATGCTGCTGGCGCAGGGCATCGCCCCGACGGTGCTGGAGCACGACGCCGACATGGTCGAGAGCGTGCGTTCCTTCGGCTACCGGGTTTTTTACGGCGACGCGACGCGGCTTGATCTGCTGCGCACGGCCGGCGCTGCCAGCGGACAGATTTTGGTGGTGGCGGTGGACGACGTCGAGCAGTCTTTGGCTATCGTCGATCTGGCGAAGGAACACTTCCCGCACCTGCAAATCGTCGCGCGCGCCCGGGACGTGACACACTGGAACTCCCTGCGGGACCGGGGTGTTAGCTGTGTCGAGCGCGAACTTTTCGAGGCCAGCCTGCGCAGCGCAAGATCGGTACTCGAACTACTCGGCCAGCCGCCGCACGAAGCCCGACAGGGCGCCATGCGTTTTCGCCAGCACAACCTGGCGCTGTTCGAGCGCATGTACCCGCACCGCAAAGACCGCAGCAAATTGATCGCCGTGGCCAGGCATGGCCGGCTGCAGCTGGAGGAACAGATGGCACAGGAGCGCGCCCAGGTCGAGCAACGCCGGCCCGCTGGCTGGCATCGTGAGTCTGACGATGAAAAAGGCCGCTAGCCCAAGCAGATCATGCGCAAGAAGCTATTACTTTTATAGCAGCCGCAGCAAATCCCGGCTGCGAGTCAGCGCCTCGAATGCTCGGTTTCGCGCCGCCGTTCGTCCATGGCCCGCCGTTCCACGCACAAGGGGTGGTTTGTGAACGTGCGTTTGGCGCACTGTTCGACCATGCAGATTTGAAAACCCAGCAGCAGGCGGTCTTCGCAAGCCTGCTTGGGGCTGGCGCCAGCCGCTGTGACCATAACCGGGACTGCTACTGGCGCCAGTGGCGGCAGAGCACGCTTTGCTAACGCGTTGTCGGCCGATGCGTCGGCTTGTGCTGCAGCGTCAGCCGCAGGCGCAGCCGCGTTGGTGGACTGGGCCTGTCTGGCGAGTTTCTCTTTTTCGACGGCTGCTTTTTTAGCTGCAGACCTGGCTTCTGCTTTTGCATCGGGCTTTAACTCGACCGGCGTCTTGCCGGTAAGCGCGTCAGGCACCGCAGACGCCACGGTTGCCGTTGAACCTGCCGCTGCAAGCACAGGCACTGCCGCTGCTTTCGATACCGGCGCTGGGGCAGCGGCCGCCGCCACCGTGGGCGCATTGGCGGCCGCAGGGGTCCTGTACTCCGTCATGATCTCGGCCGATTCAACGTGTGCAATCACTGGTGATCCGGATGAGGTCAGTTTGCTGACACCGAACCCCGCTGCAAGCAACACCACAACGCCGAACGCAAGCGCTGCCAGTCGGCGTGGGGGCGGCACCGGCGACGGTAGGACAGGCATCGCTACCTTTACCGCACCTGGGCCGCGCCCGGGCGGCACGACACTGGTTTCGGCGACAAAGATTTTGGCTGTCGGAGCGGCGTCAGCTTGCCGCGCTGGGTTCGATATTCTTTCCTGATACACGCCAGCTTGGGGCGAACTGCTGATGATTTGGGTTTCGGCCCAGGATGATTCACGGGTGTTCTTGAACACCGTTGTCGCCGCGTCGTCGGCAAATTGGGTTGACTGGCTATCGGCATGTTTTTCAACCGGTTGCGCAGGTGCCCGCGTGCTGCCCAGCCATGGGTCTTTTCCAAGCAGTACGGTCGGTTCGAAGTCGGCGACACGCCGCGGCAGCACCAGGGTGCCCGTGCCGGTGCCGGTGCCGACGGATAAGCCGACATTGGATTCATCACCGCCGATTACGCCCAGTTGGCGCAGCCGCCGGCGCGCCAGGTCAGCGTAAATGCCGGACGGGAACTTGGCCATAAACCGCTGCAGGTCTTCAACGTCGGTCGAGTCTTTGATGTCTTTCCAGTACACCAGCTCAATTTCCTGAGTGACCGTGGCCGGCCCGATACCGCTGCCTGACAGCGAACCCGCCTGCAAGCCGGGCTGCGTTCCCACCAGCGCCTCGCCCGCAAGCATGGTGGCCGTCCAGGTGCCATTGGCTCCGATCACGCCAGGCGCGCGCTCTCTGGCCGGCGGCGCAATGGTGGGGTCGGCCGCATCGTGAGACGCGGCCTGAAGCGCGGCAAAAAATTCTCCTGCCGTGGCATAACGCTGCTCTCGCACTTTCGCCAGCGCTCGACTCACCACCGCGTCGATGGCAGGCGGCAGTTGGGTGTTGTAAATGGTGGGCGCTACTGGCGCCTGCCCGACGATCTGCTGAATGGTGGCGAAGTCGGTCGGGCCATCAAACGGCCGTTTGCCGGTGAGCAACTGATACAGCACAATGCCGGCAGCAAAAATGTCGGCGCGCGCATCGACCGGCCGGCCCTGTACCTGCTCGGGCGACATGTACTTGAGAGTGCCGACCATGGTTCCCTGCGTGCGCGTGGCCTCACTCGAATCCTGAATGCGGGCCACGCCGAAATCGGTCAGTTTGGCGCGCCCGCTTTTCTCGATCAGCAGATTGGCCGGTTTGATGTCGCGGTGAACGATGCTCTGACCATGGGCGTATTCCAGCGCCGACAGCAGGTCATGCATGATGCCGAGGGTTTGCTCCAGCGTGTAGAGCGTGCCCCGGTCCAGGTGGTGTTTGAGGTCATCGCCCTCAATGAATTCCATCACCAGGTAGGCCATGTCGCCGTCCCGGTCGGAGTCATACACGCTGACGATATTGGGATGTTGCAGCCGAGCCGCCGAGTGCGCTTCCGTGCGAAAGCGCACCTCGTATTCGGCCGCCGCTTCCTCGGACAGATTTTCTACCCTGATTGTTTTGATGGCGACACGCCGGTCCAGATTGGGGTCGCGGCCCTCGTACACCAATCCCATCGCGCCTTTGCCCAGTACGCGCGTCAACTCGTAGCGACCAAGCTTTTGGATCATGTCAGGGAAAGGTGGGGTGTCATAGCGTTTCCGGGCCGATACGTTTTGAAACAAAAATCAATTTTAGTGGGCGCCTCTGGATATGCGGTGGTTTGTATTCATCAGAAATTTTATTCAGCTCCAAACCCGTGAAAAATTCCACAATCCGCAGCGTTTAAATTGTCTTCATTCCGCGTTTTTATTCATAAAACCGTCTCGAAGTAAATTGCGTCCCAACAAGAACAGCCGAGAAAAAAGGTGACGAAGCACAAGCGGGTGCCTCCTGCGCGCCTCACGCAAACCTGTCGATAACCGCCCGCGGACGCAGCACAAAACCGGGCCCTAGCCTAGGTAAATCTTGCCCAAGCAGCTATTAAATCAATAGCAACTAGACGCGCTCCAGCACGACCGCAATACCCTGTCCTACGCCAATGCACATCGTACACAGCGCATAGCGGCCGCCGCTGCGGTGCAGCTGACTGACGGCTGTGGTGACCAGCCGCGCACCCGACGCGCCCAGTGGATGGCCGAGCGCAATCGCGCCGCCATTGGGGTTGACGCGCGAATCGTCGTCCTGCAGCCCAAGGAGACGCAGCACCGCCAGTCCCTGCGCCGCAAACGCCTCGTTCAACTCGATCACATCCATCTGATCGAGCGTAAGGCCGGTGAGCGCCAGCACCTTTTGCGTCGCCGGCGCGGGGCCAATGCCCATGATGCGCGGTGCGACGCCAGCCGTCGCCATGCCGACGATGCGGGCACGCGGCGTCAAGCCGTTTTCCTTCGCCGCCGCTTCGCTGCCAATCAGCAGCGCGCAGGCGCCGTCGTTGACGCCCGACGCATTGCCGGCTGTCACGCTGCCGTCTGGCCGCACCGCACCTTTGAGTCTGGCCAGCGCTTCGAGCGAGGTTTCACGCGGATGCTCGTCTGTGGCCACGATGATGGGGTCGCCTTTTTTCTGCGCGACGGTGACGGGCGTGATCTCGGCATCGAAAAAGCCCGACTCCTGTGCCGCCACCGCCTTGAGCTGCGACGCCAGCGCCATCCTGTCCTGGTCGGCGCGGCTGATGTTGAACTCAAGCGCCACGTTTTCGGCCGTTTCGGGCATCGCGTCAACGCCGTATTTTTCTTTCATCAGTTTGTTGACGAAGCGCCAGCCGATGGTGGTGTCATACAGCTGCGCGGTTCGGCTGAAGGCGCTTTCCGCCTTGCCCATCACGAACGGCGCGCGGCTCATGCTTTCGACGCCGCCCGCAATCATCAGGCTCGCCTCACCGGCCTTGATGGCCCGCGCTGCCGTGCCGACCGCGTCCATGCCCGAGCCGCACAGGCGATTGATGGTGACGCCGGGCAGCTCCATTGGCAAACCCGCCAGCAAACTTGCCATGTGCGCCACGTTGCGGTTGTCTTCACCGGCCTGGTTGACGCAGCCGTAAATCACGTCGGTCACCGCCAGCCAGTCGACATTCGGGTTGCGCGCCATCAACGCCTTCAATGGAATCGCACCGAGGTCATCGGTGCGCACGCTGCTGAGCGCGCCGCCGTAGCGGCCGAAAGGGGTGCGGATGGCGTCGCAGATGAAGGCTTGGGTAGTCATGATGTCTTTCGGCCTTTGGTTTTTATGGTTTTTGCTTTGCGTATCACGCGGCAATCGGCAGCCCGATCATTTTTTCAAGCTCTGCATGACCCAGGCCTTCCACCACGTCAACCAGCTTCAAACCCTGCGGCGTGCATTCCAGCGTGGCGAATTCTGAATAAATGCGTTTGACGCACCCAATGCCGGTCAGTGGATAAGTGCATTTCTCGACGACCTTGCTCTCGCCTTTTTTGGTCAGCAAATCCATCATGACCCAGGTCTGCTTCGCGCCAGTAGCAAGGTCCATCGCACCGCCCACCGCCGGGATGGCGCCGGGCTCGCCGGTGTGCCAGTTGGCCAGGTCACCTGTAGCGGACACCTGAAACGCGCCAAGCACGCAAACGTCGAGGTGGCCGCCGCGCATCATCGCGAAGCTGTCGGCATGGTGAAAAAACGAGCCGCCCTTGAGCAGCGTGACCGGCTGCTTGCCGGCGTTGATGAGGTCGTAGTCTTCATCGCCTTCAGCCGGCGCCGGTCCCATACCGAGAATGCCGTTTTCGCTGTGCAGCAACACTTCCAGGCCAGGGCGAATATGGTTGGCCACCAGCGTCGGCATGCCGATGCCGAGGTTGACGATGTCGCCCTCATGAATGTCTTGCGCGACACGCGCGGCAAGCTGGTCTTTGCTGCGTTTTTGGTAGGTCATCTTTGTCACCTGATTTTCAATTGCTATATTTTTAATAGCTGCTTGCGCACGCTTTACCTGGGCTAGCGGCCGATTTTCTTCGTATTCTGGCTCAAAACTGGCTCAAAGCGCATTCTTGCTGCCGCCGGCGCCGGTCGCCACGCGTTCGATTTGCACAATTTGCTGCACGTAGACGCCGGGGGTGACGATGTGCTCAGGATTCAAGGCGCCCAATTCGACGATTTCATGCACCGTCGCTACCGTCTTCGCTGCTGCCGTCGCCATCACCGGGCCAAAGTTGCGCGCCGACATGCGGTAGATCAGGTTGCCCCAGCGGTCGCCTTTTTCGGCCTTGATCAGCGCCACGTCACCGTGAATCGGCATCTCCAGCACATAGTGTTTACCGTCGATCTCGCGCGTCTCTTTGGCCGTGCCGTCGGGGTTTTTAGCCAGTTCGGTGCCATAACCCGTCGGTGAAAAAAAGGCCCCGATGCCCGCACCGGCGGCGCGCAGACGCTCGGCCAGATTGCCTTGCGGCACCAGTTCCAGCTCAATCTTGCCGCTGCGGTACAGCGCGTCAAAAATGTGGCTGTCCGCCTGGCGCGGGTAGCTGCAGATGAGTTTTTTCACCCGTCCCGTCATTAGCAAAGCAGCCAGTCCTGACTCGGCATTGCCGGCATTGTTGTTGACCACGGTGAGGTCTTTGGCGCCCTGGGCAATCAGGCCGTCTATCAGCTCATTGGGAATGCCGGCGGTGCCGAAACCACCAATCAAAATGGTCGCGCCGTCTTGCACGTCGACCAGCGCGTCAGCAATGCTCAGCGCAATCTTGTTGATCATTGAAATCTTCTCCGGGGCCGTGCTGGCAATCAGCGACCTACGGCCAAAATAATGAAACCGGTCTGCCTTCCACCTTTTTTCAGGACTTCTTGAAACCAGCGACCAGCAAAACAGCTCCCAGCGCCACAGCGCCCAGGCTCAGCCACTGCGGGACATTGACCGATTCCTTTTCTTTGACCGTCAGCTCTATCGGGCCAATTTTGGCCGCCGTGCTTTCCTTGGTGAAACTGAATCCGCCGGTGAAAAAACCGACCAGACCAAGCAGGATCAAGACTATGCCTGCGATTTTTGTTGCGTTCATGAAGGGCTCCTCAGCGGGCTTGTTGATGGGAAATGCTGCCACATGGCCCGTCCCCGAAAAAAGCCGGAGAAGCGCTACGCAGCGACGCTACTTTAGCGTGCTAATTGCACCCCCCGCTTGTAGGGCGCACAGCGCAGTAAGCACTCCCTTGGCAGCGTGAATTCGGCGCGTGATACGCTTTGGGAATGTTCACGCCCTCGCAAGCCGACGTTCGCCGCTTTTTTTGCTCTGTTTATGCCAAGAGCCGCTCTGGCGTGCCGCTGGAGGCTATTGAAACCATAGCGAGTCAGTGGCTGGAAGAGCACCCTGAACACCACGCAGATTTGGCTGACGCCGACGCTGCACTGGAAAAAATGTATGACGTCGAGGCCGGCAAGACCAATCCTTTTCTGCATTTGTCGATGCATCTTTCCATCAGCGAGCAGTGCTCCATCGACCAGCCGCGCGGTATTCGCCAGGCGGTGGAACTGCTGACGGCGCGGCGCAATTCGCTGCACGAAGCGCACCACCAAACCATGGACTGCCTGGGTCAGATGGTATGGGAAAGCCAGCGCGCGGGCCAGCCGCCCGACGGCGCGGCCTACCTCGATTGCGTGCAGCGACAGGCGACACGGGATTAGGATCGCTCAACAACTGCAGATAAAAAAAAGCCGCTTTTCCAGCGGCTTTTTGTTGGGCGCGCGATGGATGCGCGAGGCCAAATTACCTGAAACGACTCTGCGGCACTACTTTCATATCGCCGTCGAGCGACGCCAGATAGCCCGCCATGGCTTTCAATTCTGCGTTGGTGTACTGTTTGGCCATGCCCGCCATGATGGCGTTACCCCGACCCACCTTCGGGTTGTTGTCAACCTTGTAAGCCTTGAGCGCAACAAAGAGGTAGTCAGCATGCTGACCGGCCAGTTTGGGATAAGAGGGATCAATTGGCTTGGCGAAGTTGGCGCCGTGGCAGGAAGCGCAGTTTGCTTTGCCCAGCAAGGCTTGCACGGCGGCGCTGGCCTCCTTGACAGGCTTGGCTGCTAACGCCTCCGCGTTGGCCGTTCCGCTGGCGGCGTAATAGGCTGAAAGATCAGCAATATCCTGATCGCTCAGCGCCTCGGCAATGCCGCGCATGGTGGGGTGCTTGCGCTCGCCTTTTTTGTACGCATTCAGAGACGAAGCAATGTATTTTTCGCTCTGACCCGAAATCATCGGCACCTTGTAGACCTCGGGAAACGACGCCTGGTAGCCCGTGATACCGTGGCAACCAATGCACATGGCGTTTTTGGACTCGCCAGCCTTGAGATCGCCTTTGAGCTCCTGAGCCATGCTCAAACCCGTCGCACAAGAGACAGTCAAAGCGAAAATCGTGGTGAACAGCTTATTCATTTTGCGCGCACAATCAAGTGAGAATTCATCAAATCAAACCGTCTTTGATTATATCTGTGCTGTTTTGCCCCACGCAGCCGGCCGGACCTAATCCATCAATCAGCCACCAATCACCCATGTATCAGCCATGATTCGACTCGTGGATCGACACCAGCTAGAACCCGCTTCCCAGGCTGACTGATTGCCCCTTTTTTATCTTCCCTATCTGCACAGTGTTGCTCATCCCATGAAATTTCACGGCTCAAAAAACTACGTTGCGACCCAGGACCTGATGCTGGCTGTCAATGCTTCGGCCACCTTGCGCAAGCCCTTGCTGGTCAAGGGCGAACCCGGCACCGGCAAAACCATGCTGGCCGAAGAAGTGGCCGGCGCGCTGAAGCTTCCCTTGCTGCAATGGCACATCAAATCCACCACCAAAGCGCAGCAGGGTCTGTATGAATATGACGCCGTGTCGCGCCTGCGTGACTCGCAGCTGGGCGACGCAAAGGTCAAGGACATCCACAACTACATCGTCAAGGGTGTGCTGTGGCAGGCCTTCACCGCCGACGAGCCGGTGGCGCTGCTGATCGACGAAATCGACAAGGCCGACATCGAATTCCCCAACGACCTGCTGCGAGAAATCGACCGCATGGAGTTCTACGTTTACGAAACGCGCGAGCTCATCAAGGCCAGGCACCGGCCACTTGTCTTCATCACCTCGAACAACGAAAAAGAACTGCCCGACGCATTTTTGCGCCGCTGCTTTTTTCACTACATCAAGTTCCCCGATGCTGACACGATGAAGCAGATCATCGACGTACATTTTCCGGGCCTGAAAAAAGAACTGCTGGCGGCTGCAATGAAAACGTTTTATGACGTGCGCAGCCTGCCGGGTTTGAAAAAAAAGCCCAGCACCTCGGAACTACTCGACTGGCTCAAATTGCTGTTGGCCGAAGACATTCCACTCGACGCACTGCAAAGCAATGACGACAAAGTCGCTGTGCCGCCACTGGTTGGCGCGCTGCTGAAAAACGAACAGGACGTGACGCTGTTTGAAAAGCTGGTGTTCATGCAGCGCAATAACCGATGAGTTTTTTCATCCGACACCATGCAGACCAAATCATTGCTTGTTGAAGGACTCACCGACGCAGCCGGTGTGCTTGCGGGGGGATTCCTAGGCTTGAGCGCAGGCTGGCTGATGGGGCTTGACATCAACGACCCCAAGCTCGGCAACAGTGTCCTGATTGGAATAGCGCTCATCGTGCTCGGAGCGGCCTTTGGCTTGCGGGCGGCGCGCCGCTTGAAGTCGCGCCGCGCAAAAGACGAAAGCAAAACCCCGTGACTGGGCAATTCGTCCAACCTGTCACGCTATCCAGCCACGGTGTTGAACTGACGCCATTAACGCTGACGCATGAACCCGGCCTGCGCGCCGCAGCCGCCGATGGCGAGCTCTGGAAGCTACGCGTGACTTCCGTACCCGCGCCTGAAAGCACGCGCGCCTATATCGAGCAGGCTCTTGCGGCGCACGAGGCCGGAGACCGGTTTGCATTTGCGGTAATCGAGCAATCCACGGGCAAGGTGCTGGGCTGCACCAGCTATCACGATGTTTTGCCGGCGGTCAAACGTGTCGAGATCGGCTGGACCTGGTACGCCAGATCGGTGCAGCGCAGTCATGTCAACACGACATGCAAACTGCTGATGCTTACCCATGCCTTTGAGACGCTGCGATGCCATGTAGTGGGCTGGCGAACCGACAATTTCAACTTCGCGTCGCAGCGCGCCATCGAGCGGCTCGGTGCCAGGCGCGACGGCGTAATTCGCGGCCACGCCCTGCGCCGCGACGGCACCATTCGGGACACGGTGATGTACAGCCTGCGCGCTGGTGAATGGCCCGAAGTCAGGGCGCAGTTGCTGTACTTGCTGGACAAGGTACGCAGTTAGCAAGTTTTCTTGATGGTATATACAATCGAGATATACGCTTTCAGGAGTTCACCATGTCTACCAAAACCCCCACTTCTATCAGCCGGCCCCAAGTGGCTATGACGACGGTCTTCACAAGCGGTAACAGCCAGGCCGTTCGCTTGCCAAAAGAGTTTAGATTCAGCAGCAAGCAGGTGAGTATCGAGAAACGCGGCGATGAGATCGTGCTGCGTGAGCGAAAACTGACCCTGGGTGAGTTGCTGAAAAGTCTGCCTGTATTGACGAGTGAAGACGCCAGGGAATGGGACGGCATCATGGCGGAAGTCCGCAACCAGCCCGCGCAGGACAGAAACTGGGACGATCTTTTCGATTTGAAGAATAAGGCCACTCAACAGGATGCGGCGAAGCCCAAGCGGACCCAACAAAAACGCACAGCATCCCGCAAATGAAGTACCTGCTGGACACCAATATCGTCAGCTACCTTTTGCGAGGTCAGTTTGCAAGCCTGGAGCAGCGAATTTTGAACACGCCCTACGACCAGGTTTGCATATCGGTCATCACTGCGGGGGAACTGGCCTATGGTTTTGCCAGAGCAAGTCCTTCGCGACGCCTGGTCAGCATGCAAGCAAAACTCAACACCTTGCTGCAGGCGATACTGACACGACCGTTACCTGCTGGCGTTGCAGAGCAATACGGAAAAATTCGCAGTGCTCTTGAGAAAATCGGAACGCCAATTGGCGGCAACGACCTTTGGCTTGCAGCGCACGCCCTTGAAGAAGATTTGGTCCTGGTGACCAACAACATTCGGGAATTTGAGCGTGTGGCGGGGTTAAAACTAGAGAACTGGGCGGCGTTATGAGTCAACCTGAGCACACGGCACTTGATCCGGCCGCCGACGTGCGCTGGAATTTTAAAAAGCCACCATGCTGATCGATTTCTTCTACACCCTGCGCTCGGCCAAACTTCCGGTGTCGGTGAAGGAATATCTGATGCTTCTTGAAGCATTACGGGCCGGCGTGGTCGGGCCGAACAGCGACAAACTGGCGGCCAACGAGGGCGAAGGCGCGTACAAGATCGACGACTTTTATTACCTGAGCCGCACGGTGCTGGTGAAGGACGAAAAGCACTATGACAAGTTTGACCGCGCTTTTGCTGCCTACTTCAAGGGCGTGGAAATGTTGGCCGACTTTACCAAGGACATTCCGCTCGAATGGCTGCGCAAAAACCTGGAACTGGAACTCAGCCCCGAGGACAAGGCGAAGATCGAAAAAATGGGCTGGGACGAGCTGATGGAGACGCTAAAAAAGCGGTTTGAAGAGCAGAAAGAACGTCACGAAGGCGGCAGCAAATGGATAGGCACCGGCGGCACCTCACCGTTTGGCGCCAATGGCTACAACCCGCAGGGCGTTCGCATCGGTCAGGAAAAAAGCCGCAACAAAAGCGCGCTGAAAGTCTGGGACCAGCGCGCCTATAAAGACTACGACGATACGCAGGAGCTGGGCACGCGCAACATCAAGGTCGCGCTGCGCCGCCTGCGCAAGTTTGCGCGCCAGGGCAATGTCGAAGAGCTTGATCTTGACGACACGATTCGAAGCACCGCCGCCAATGCGGGCTGGCTCGACATCAAGATGGTGCCCGAGCGCCACAACAACGTGAAGGTGCTGCTGCTGATGGACGTGGGCGGCTCGATGGACGAGCATATTCACCGGGTCGAGGAAATGTTTTCGGCGGTGAAGTCCGAGTTCAAGCACCTGGAGTTTTATTACTTCCACAACTGCGTCTATGACTTCATGTGGAAGAACAACCGGCGCCGCTTCAGTGAAAAGTTTCCGACCTGGGACATCATCCGCAAATACAACAAAGACTACAAACTGATCTTTGTCGGCGACGCGACCATGAGCCCCTACGAAATTTTGCAGCCCGGCGGCAGCGTTGAATACAACAATGAGGAAGCTGGCGCCGAATGGATGCAGCGGCTGACCAATGCCTTCCCCAAATTTGCCTGGATCAACCCGGAGCCGCAAGGCGTGTGGCAGTACCGGCAGAGCATCAGTGTGATGCAGCAACTGGTCGGCCAGCGCATGTACCCGCTGACCATCAAGGGACTTGAAGAGGCCATGCGCCTGCTTTCAAAGTAAGGCCTGTGTTTACGGGCCGGGCTGGATCGGTTCAGTCAGTGGTATCGATCTTGTAGCCGAAGCCGCGCACGGTGCGTATCAGCGGCGGGTCAAACCCTTCATCGATCTTGACCCGAAGTCGCCGGATGTAAACATCGACCACATTGGTCAGCGGATCTTCGGAGGCACCCCAGACGTTGGCAAGAATGCGTTCACGGCTGAAGACGCGCTGCGGTGTGGTAAGCAGCAACTCGAGCACAGCCAGCTCTTTGGCGGTGAGCTCGATGCGTTTGCCGGCGCGATGCACCTGCATCTTGTTGCGGTCCAGAGTCAAGTCGGCCAGCTCCAGACTTTCCGGCGGTTTGGCAGCGCTTCCCGCGTCCGCGCGACGCCGCAGCGCCTCCATGCGCGCCAGCAGTTCTTCAAACGCAAAAGGCTTGACCAGGTAGTCATCGGCCCCGACGCGAAGCCCCTGGACCCGGTCAGTTAACGCCCCCATGGCGGTCAACATCAGGATGGGGGTCATGATGCGGCCGGCACGCAGGGCCTGGGTAATTTCAATACCGTTCATGCCAGGTAGCATCCAGTCAAGAATGATCAGCGCGTAGTCGCCGGCGCGCGCCAGCTCCAGGCCCTTGCTTCCGTTGCGCGCAAGCGTGATCGTGTAGCCTTCGGCCTTCAATCCACGCTCAAGAAAATCCGCCACCCGAACGTCGTCTTCGACCACCAGTACATTCATGCAACCGTCTCCAGCGAGACGCGCGCCAAGGTGCCCCGCCCGGCTTCGCTTCGAAGGCAGACTTCAGTGCCGTGGGATTTGGCGATCATCTGCGCAATCGACAGGCCCAGGCCAACGCCATCGGCGCGGTGCTCGCGCGCACCGGCCGAACGGTAGAAGCGGTCAAACACCCGGCCCAGGTCCTGCGGGGCAATACCAATACCAGCGTCCTGTACGGTGTAGTGACAACCGGCCTGGTCAAACCACACCGCCAACTTCACCACCTGTCCCGGGCGCGAATAACAGATCGCGTTGTCCAGCAAAATCATCAACAGCTGGCGCAAGCGGCTGGCGTCGGCAACGATACGGCGGGGCACCGGCAAATGTTCTTCGTCGTCAGCCACATCAACCTGCACCGTCACCCCGGCCATGGCGGCCACACCTTCCATCAGCTTGATCACTTCGTCAAGCGGCGGAATCGGGTCGATAGGTGCGAGCTTGAGATGCAGTTGATCGCCCTCTGCCCGCGCCAGCGTCAGCAGATCATCGAGTGCCTGCCCCAGCTGGACCGATGTCGCGACGATGCGCTTCAGGCTTTCGCGATAGTCATTGATCGACAGCTGACGACCGCGCAGTGTCACTTCTGCCTCGCCGCGCAGCGCCGTCGCAGGCGTTCGTAACTCATGACTGATGTCGGCAAAAAACTCCTGACGCTGCGCGTCCACCGCACGCAGGGTAACGTTCGCCTGCTCAAGCTCACGGGTACGATTTTCAATGGCGGCCTCCAGGCGGGCCTGGCTCTCATCGGCTTGATGTCGCCTTTGCGCCAGCTCCTGGGTCATTTCGTTAAAACGACCCGCAACGAGCCCGAACTCGTCCTTGCGGCGAACCGGAATACGGCTTTCGAGGTCACCCCGTCTGACAGCCTCCGCACCACCCATCAAATCTGCCAGAGGCCAACGGATGCGTCGATTGAGGTACCACACAGACAACGCTGCCATCACCAACGCAAAAATAGCTGCCTCCGCCGTCCACAACTGCGCCTTGCCCAGCGCTTTTTCCGCTGCGTCGCTCGCGGCGGCAGCGTCCAGCTTTTCTTCCTGAATAGCGTTGAAAATCAGGCGCCTCAGGTCCACGCCTTCCTGCATGTCAAAGACACGTATGACTTCGGTCCACACCTGACCAGCGCTGGCGCTGGGCGGCAGCGTCTGGACGGCACCGAGCCGCACCTTGAGCTCGGCAAAGTTGCGCTCCAGCGCTGCAATCGTTTCCAGCCTCTCAACACGTGCACGTGCTGGTTCCTGCTCCCGCAGCAGCAGCTGTTCGCGTACGGTGTCCTCGCGCAAGCCCTGCAAGGTAGCCTGCATTTGCCTGAACAGGCGCTCCCGCGTCGCGGTGTCCAGGTCACCGGTCAGCAGCGACTGGGCCATCCAGACTTTGAGCCGCTGTTTGTCTGCGGCCAGCTCGCTGAACCCGCTGAGCAATTGATTGACCAGCGCGGACCGCTCGACATGAAAAGTTGCCACCCGCGAAGACCAATAAGCGGTGGCACCCTGTACCAATGCCAGCACTACCAGCAGCACAAGTGACAGGGTGAGCGCGTGAGTCAGGCGAAGTCGGATCATCAGATTTGGATGGTAACCCCGGCCAAAAAAATTGCGAAGCCGGGGTCGGCTGCTTTTGGGTTCAGGTCATGAAGAAATCGACTTGCCCATCGTCAAGGTCGTAACGCGCACCGACGACCTTGACCTTGCCAGCTTTGATCGGGTTCATCAGCACCGGCTCGGAATTTCGGATCCGGGTCACCACCCGGCGAATGTTCTCGCGCACGGCGGCGTCGAGCAGCTCTTCTCCTTTTGCACCACTGCTTCGGGCTATCAGCGCCGCCGGCAAAATTGGCTCGATCATCTGGTTCAAGCTGCCCGGAAAAACCGTGTTCTTCTCGACGACAGACAAGGCGGCCTCGACCGCACCGCAGCGCTCATGACCCAACACGACAACCAGCGGCACACCCAGCACCGCAATCGCGTACTCGATGCTGCCCAGCGCCACCGTGTCAACCGTGTTGCCGGCATTGCGGACGATAAAAAGCTCACCCAGACCGCGACCAAATAAAACTTCGGGCGGCACGCGGCTGTCAGAACACGAGACCAGCACAGCAAAAGGCGTCTGCCCACGCGCGATCTCCAGCCGTCGCTCCCTGCCCTGCACAGCCCGTACCGGACTGTCGGTCAGGGACTTGGAATTGCCTTCTTTCAGCAGCGCAAGCGCCTCATCGGCGGTCAGTGTTGTCTTTTTAGCGTCCGCTGCAAAGACCTGCGGCGCGGCCATGCTTGCCGCCAGGCCCATGGAGCCACAGCAGGCACTGCGGAAAAACGACCGACGGGAATTAATTTCTGGAGTCATGGGATAAATCCTTTTTCAGCTGGGGTTGGGTTGGCGTACACATTCACTGCTTTGTTTCCCCTTCGGTCCTGCACGGGAGCGCGGGGGGTTCTTTGGGTAGCCGAAGACCGTCATCGCAAGATGACGCACCGTAGCCGCCTGCCCGTTATTTTTTACGCAGGGCATGAACGACAGGTTTGTAGTCGCATGAACAGAACGCGTCACAGACATGAACAATTGATGAACAAAGCTGAATTTGCAACCAAAGTTCAGGTTAAAGCTATCATTTGCTATTGTTTTAATAGCTGTTTACGCAGGCAATACATGGGCTTGACGGGGGTTTTTCTTGAAACTGAACACCTTGCCGCCGCATGACACCGATGCGCGTCATCAACAAGACCCCCGAATACACGCCGCCCCCCGAAGGGCTTCGAAGGCCTGTCCGCCGGCGGGGGCAATAAACGTAAACTGATTGCGTGAACCGACTCAGCAAGCCGTTTGTGCAACCCGCCACCGGTGCAACATCCCTGGCTAAAAAACATTCCCGCGCCGTTTGGATCGTTCTGTTGGCGCTGTTCAGCGTGTCTGCGGCCCGTGCGCAACCGTCCGTCGCGCCTTCGCAGGTCCCGCCCGCTCCAACGCCGCAGTCAATTCCCACACCGTCTGGCGCCATCGGCCCCACCGCTGCAGATTCGACCCTCACGGCCTTCGACATCGTGGTGCGCACGCCGCCGCAGTTCAATGACTTGCGTGAGCTGGTCGAGCGGCACATCGAGTTGCAGCGTTACCGTGCGGTGACCGATCTGGACGACAGCGAGCTGGCGCGGCTGATCGTGCTGGCCGAGGCCAACGTGCGCAACCTGGTCGGCACACTGGGCTATTTCAGCCCCGACATTCGCATCACGCGTGAGGGTGGCGCCAATCAGCGACCCGTCATCGCCATCGCCATCGAGCCCGGCGAGCCCAGCGTGACAGGCTCGGTGAAGCTCGATTTTCTGGGCGACATTGCGCAGTCAACCGATGCGGACGCGATCAGGCAACGTGAAAGCATACGGCGCGACTGGCGGCTGCCAGCGGGCCGCACCTTCACGCAAGGCGCATGGGACGGCGCCAAAACCCAGGCGCTGCGCGATCTGGTGGCGCGGCGTTATCCGGCCGGCAAGCTGGCCGGAAGCCTGGCTGAGGTTGATGCGCCGAATCGCACGGCGGGCCTGTCGCTCACGCTCGATTCGGGTCCGCTCTACCGGCTCGGCCAGATGCAGGTCAGCGGCGTGGAGCGCTACGACCCGGTGCTGGTGCCGCGTCTGGCACGCCTGCCCGAAGGCTCAGTCTATGACCAGCGCCGGCTGGTTGAGGCGCAGCAGCGGCTGGCTTCCAGCGGCTATTTCGATTCGGCGTATGTGTTTGTCGACCCCGACGGCGACCCGGCTGCCGCGCCCGTGCAGGTGCAGGTGCGTGAGGCAAAGCTGCAGAAAATTATTCTGGGTGTTGGCATCACCACCGACAGCGGGCCGCGCGCTTCCATGGAGCACACGCACCAGCGCGTACCGGGCATCGGCTGGCGCGCCGCAACCAAATTACAGTTAGAGAAGAAAGCGCCGTTTGCACAGACCGAATGGACGTCGATTCCCGACGAGGCCAGCTGGCGATGGGTCGCGCTTGCCCGCGCCGAACGCCTGGAAGACGATGAGCTGACCACCCGCGGCCAGCGTCTGCGTTTCGGTCGCACTCAGGCCGGCGACCGAATTGATCGCAGTATTTATTTGCAGTACGACCGGGCTCAGGTGCAGGGTGCGGGCGTGAGCTCGGCGGCGCAGGCCGGCGATGGTTCCGCACTCAGCGCGAACTACGTCTGGACCGGCCGCTACTTTGACAGCCTGCCGTTTCCTTCCCAAGGCTACGGCCTGGGCTTCGAGCTGGGCGGTGGCACCACGCTGGGCGAAAACCGCCAGCCCTACACGCGCACGGTCGGTCGCTGGCTGGGCATCAAGTCCTTGCAGCGCGGCCGCATCGCGATGCGCGCAGAAGGCGG
>JANPFZ010000460.1:0-6144 GCA_031423655.1 Polaromonas sp. | reverse complement strand
GGCAACGGCGGTGTCGAGCGCAGCAGCCATCAGCCGATGCATCTGCGCCGGGTCGTCGCCCTCAACGAAACAAGGCGCGTAACCGTAGCCGCGCAGCAGCGCATCAAGCTCATCGTGCGGGATGCGTGCCAGCACCGTCGGGCCGGCGATCTTGTAGCCGTTGAGATGCAGGATGGGCAGCACCGCGCCGTCATGCACCGGGTTAAGAAATTTATTCGAGTGCCAGCTGGTGGCGAGCGGGCCGGTTTCGGCCTCACCATCGCCGATGACGCAGGCGACCAGCAAGTCGGGGTTGTCGAAGGCCGCGCCAAAAGCATGCGACAGCGTGTAACCCAGCTCGCCGCCTTCGTGAATCGAGCCCGGCGTTTCTGCTGCGACATGGCTGGGGATGCCACCGGGGAATGAAAACTGCTTGAAGAGCCGCCGCATGCCTTCTTCGTCTTGCGAAATGTTTGGGAACACCTCGCTGTAGGTCTGCTCCAGATAGACATTCGCCACTATCGCCGGGCCGCCGTGGCCCGGGCCGGTGATGTAGATCGCGCTCAGGTTCTGCGCCCTGATGACGCGATTCAGATGAACGTAGATAAAGTTGAGTCCTGGCGTGGTTCCCCAATGACCGACCAGGCGCGGTTTGATGTGCTCCAGAGTGAGCGGGATCTTGAGCAGCGGGTTGTCGAGAAGGTAGATTTGCCCGACCGACAGGTAGTTGGCGGCTCGCCAGTAAGCGTCCATCTTGCGCAGCAAGTCCGGTGCCAGCGTGTCGGGTGCGTCGCGCGCGTCGGTGTCGGGGCTGGCATTCATGCTTGAACTTCCCCGTTTGTTGTTGCGCAGCCGAGGCCGAGAAGGCTGCACACCGATCTCGCAATCATGCTTTCCTCATTGGTACGAATGACCCGCACGACAACCCGGCTGGCGTCTGAAGATATGACGGCCTTGTTAGCAGCGTTGCGTGGCTCATCGAGCGCCAGCCCTAAAAACTCAAGACCCTGGCAAATTCGGGTGCGAACGAGTGGAGCGTTTTCTCCGATGCCACCAGCGAAGACCAGCGTGTCGAGTCCGCCTAGTGCGGCGGCGTAAGCTCCGATCATCTTTTTTGCCTGGTAGCAAAACAGCGCCACGGCTTCCGCTGCACGATGGTCATGCGTTTCACGGGCGATGAGTTCTTCCATGTCGGAGCTGGTTTCTGACACGCCTAAAAGCCCCGATTCGCGGTTGATCATGTGGTCAAACTCTGCTGGACTCATACGCTCTGTGTGCGCCAAAAAGGAAATCAATCCGGGATCCAGATCACCGGACCGGGTGCCCATCATCAGGCCGGCAGCCGCCGTGAAGCCCATGCTGGTGTCTATTCCTTGTCCGCCGCACACAGCGGCCATGCTCGAACCCTGACCCAAATGCGCCAGAATCACGCGCCCTCCTGCGGCCTCGGTGCCGGCCACGCGTTCGATCTCTTCCATCAGGCCGGCATAAGACAGGCCGTGAAAGCCGTACCGCTGCACGCCTGTCGCCTCGTAGCGGCGCGGAATCGCCAGCATTTTTGCGACGCGCGGCATCTGGCTGTGAAATGCGGTGTCGAAGCAGGCCACCTGCGGAGTCTGAGGAAATTTCGCAGCGATCACCTCCATCAGCGCAATCTCACATGGAAGATGCACGGGGTTAAACGCACTGATGCGTCTGAGCTCGGCCAGCATGGTGCTGTCCACGCGCTGCGGGTCGCGGTAGTGCGGACCGCCGTGAACCACACGATGACCGACCGCTGAAAATTCGCTTGAGCCTACCGTCGCCTCAAGTCGATCCAGCAAACAATCCAGACCCTGAACAGGGTCAAGTGCCGGAACTGCCGTACGCTCCAGCACCACGCCCTGCATACCCTTCATCGTGAACGTAGCCAGCGTCGAACCAATGCCGTTGATAGCTCCGGAAACGATTTGGGACAAGGGCAAGTCAGCGTCAAAGAGCGCGAACTTCAGGCTGGAAGAACCCGCATTGAGCGTCAGTACAAAAGTTCTGGCGCGCGCGTGGCGCCCGTTCTCAATGGCCGAGGCTGAAGGTAGGAGGTGAGTTTTCGCGGTGCTTGAGGTAGCGTGTGGGGCGATACCAGGGGCGGCGCTTGAATTGCTGTTTGCATGCGATGTCATGACTTGTTCCAACGTGAGCGGTTTGTTCTGCAGCGGGTTGTCATCCGGGGAAGCGCGGGCTGGGGTGCGGCAGCCTCCGGGCAACTTGAACTGATGATTCCTCATCAACGTGGTGCGCTGGGCGGTTGAAGACATCCTGCCAAAGTAGCGCTCAAGTGTGTTACCCACGCATCCTGAGAAACAATGAAAACAGTTTGGCAGCGTCTATGCTGCGCTGCTTTGATCTTGCGCAAACAGTTGTTGAAATTCTGCGCTGTGAAAGGGCCACATATTCAGACAACACGCTGCGCCACATAAACATACAGCGGCAGCCCCAGAAGAATATTGAAGGGAAACGTCAGCCCAAGCGACATGCCGAAATACAGCGATGCACTGGCCTCTGGAATGGCATGCCGGATGACCGCTGGCACGGCGATGTACGAAGCACTGGCGGCCAGCACCATTAACAGCGCGGTGTTGCCCGCTGACATGCCCAGGCCCGCGCCCATCGCCAGCGCGAGCACCGCATGCGCCAGCGGCCCGCCAATGGCATAGGCCAGCAGCCACGCCGACTTGCCTTTGAGCTCGCCCATATTGCGCGCCGCCATCAGGCCCATGTCGAGCAGAAAAAAGCACAACATGCCCTTGAACAGGTCACCGGTGAACGGCTTCATGGCTGATTCGCCCGTCGCGCCAGTGAGGATGCCGATCAGCATGGCACCCAGCAAAAGCAGCTGGCTGCCATCGGTCAGTGATTCGCGCATGATGCGCCCCAGTGGCGCGCTGGGTGCAACCCCTGCAGCGGGCATGTTTTGCAGCAGTCGGCGGCTTGTCAGGCCAGCCAGGGTTGCGGCACTGCTGCGTTGCCGCTCCCGATTCGCCAGCAACACGGCCAGCACAATCGCCGGCGACTCCATCAGCGCCATGGCGGCGGCCATGTGCCCGCCGTAGGCCAGACCTTGACTGTCGAGATAGGTTGTTGCGGTAATGAAGGTGACGGCGCTGACCGAGCCGTAGGTGGCGGCTACCGCAGCCGCGTCATAGCCATTGAGCACGCGCCGAAGCAGCGCGTAGCCGATGACAGGGACGATGACCGCAAGCGCTACTGCAGACAGCAGGCTGACCGCCACTTCGGTCGTCAAGCCGGACCGGGCCAGTGCAAAACCGCCCTTCAAGCCCAGTGCCATCAGCAGATAAAGCGACAAAAATCGCGATATCTGCGGCGGAATTTCCAGGTTCGACTTCATCGCGCCGGCGAAAATGCCAAAGACAAAGAAAAGAATTGCGGGGTCGAGAAGATTTTGCACAGGAAACCTGGTTTGACGCGCCTCCAGCGGCTGGACGCGCGTCGTTGAAAGAACACCAGCACGCCCGGGTCTGTTCGGGGTCGCGCTGAAAGTAAGCCGCCTGGAAACGTATCCAAAACGTGTCCAGGTCATGGTGGCTTAATCCGGCTGTCAGCCTCTACCAGGGATACACCGAGTTGCACAACCTCGCGCCGCAGCGCCGTGGCGTCGATGCCCGGCCGTCAGCTCTTCCATGGTTCGCGGGTCGAGCAGACCGGCTTCTGGCCAGCCCGTCCGGGAACCGCCGCCGAGGTCTTCGCAAAAAGCTTCCCTTACCGCATCGAGTGAACGCACCGACAGCCCGTGCTGCACGTGCGCTCGCAGAAAATCCCGCATCAGCATCTATTTACTGCCAAACCTGCCATCGGCCAGCACGGCCAGCGCCGCAAGGCGCACTGCGGCTTCGGCTCTGTGACGGGCGTAGATTCGCTTGAGCTTGAACACCGCAAACAGAAAACCAAAATACCCGGCCAGCGTCAGCATGATGCCGGGCGCGGGCAGTGCCAGCGCCACGCTGGTGGCCGCCACGCCGGCGCTGAACAGCAGCGTCAGGCTGAGCAGCGCGTAGGTATTGCGCAAGACGCGGGAGGCGTCTGGCGTGATCGGTGACGCCTGCAAATGGCCCGCGTCGCCCCGGCCAGCAGGCCATTGGCGTTGCCGGTCGATGGGGGCAAGGGATGGACTTGCCAGCGCACCAGAGGCGCCTGTGGGAGCCGTTGCAATACCGTGGGTGGAGTGCGGTCCATGGTCTTTCTTTCCTTGAGTTGAGAGGGCTTACTTTCAATCGCCACTAACGGGCGCGGCGTGCGCCTGGCCTTGCGGGAGCGCTGCCAGGTGTGCAGCAAGGCCTGGGCGGCGCGTGCCAGCGCGCTGTGCAGCGCCGAACGCCAATCGCGTGCCATGGAGGTGATGACGACCGGGCCGGTACTGTCGCTGATCAGCTCAACCTGGCAGCGCTTGTCGATGCCGCCGCGCGGTCCATTCACGTCAGACAGATGCACTCGGGCGCGGGGCGCCAGCCAGCCGAGGCGGCGCAACGCAAGGCGAACACGGCGTTCTGCCAGTGGCCGGAAATGGGCAGCTTCAGGGTCGCGGGTTTCGAAAATGACTTGCATGACACAGCTCCTTGGGGGTTAAACATAGGGCCTACGATAGGTGGTTCAAGCTACATAAAAAAGCAGAGAATAGTGAATCGATACTTCTGAAAAAGCTGAGCATGAACCCCGAATTCAACTACCGCCATCTTTACTACTTCTGGGTTGTTGCCAAGGAAGGCGGCATGGCCCGCGCAGCCGAGCGGCTGGACATGGCGGTACAGACCGTGAGCACGCAGGTGCGCGAGCTCGAACGCGCGCTGGGCCACACACTGCTCAAACCAGCCGGGCGCGGTCTGCGCCTGACAGACGCCGGCCTGGCCGCCATGGGACAGGCCGAGCAGATTTTTCAGCTCGGTGAAGAGTTGCCGGCAGTGATCCGCGATGCTGTCGGCACGCCCACCGTGCGCCTGACAGTCGGCATTTCGGACGGCCTGCCAAAACTGGCGGTACGCCGCCTGATGCAGCCGGTGATGCAGGTGCCCCGCCTGCGCTTGCTGTGCCACGAAGACCGGTTTGACGATTTGCTGGGCGACCTGGCCCTGCACCGGCTCGACGTGGTGCTGGCAGACCGCGCCGCGCCGCTCAACCCCAACCTGAAGTTGTACAGCCACGCGCTGGGTTCGTCCGCGCTGGCCTGGTATGCGCCACCGCAGCTGCATTCACTGGCGATGCAGAGCTTCCCCGCGTCCCTGGCGACGGTGCCAGTGCTCTTGCCCACCTCGCAGGCCGCCGTGCGCGGCCGGCTCGATCAATGGTTCGAGCGCATCGGCATCAAGCCAAACCTGGTGGGCGAGTTTGAAGACAGCGCGCTGCTCAAGACCTTCGGTGCAGCCGGCATGGGTGTGTTCCCCGCTGCCGAGTGGGTACACGATGAACTCGTCGCGCGCTATCAAGTGACGCGGGTCGGGCCGTGCGAAGGCGTCGAAGAACATTTTTTCGGCATTGCGGCGCAGAAAAAAGTGCTGCATCCGCTGGTGCAACAGTTGCTGCGTGCGCGGCATTAGGCTCCCAGACGGCCACACATCAAGCCCGACAAAGCTATTATTTTGATAGCTACTTACGCACGTATTACGAGGGCTATAGGCTGCTTTAATTCGTAAACCAGAGCGATTTGGCTGCATATTCGCCCAGACCTCCCCGGCGGGTCGCTGTTCGGAAAACACGATTTCGGGAACCATTGCTGGCAGACCGGCTCACTTTCTGATGGCTTCATAGCGCTGCGCCGCCTTACCCCCACCCTACTCCCATGCTCAACACCCTTAAAGACCTTTTCGACACTTTCACGTCCGGCCCGGACGAGGACTCGGCCGCTGATCAGACGCATTCACTGCAACTGGCCACCGCCGTATTGATGGTGGAAGTGATGCGCGCTGACCCGACCATTCAGGCCGCAGAACGCAGCGCGGTGATGAGCACATTACAGATGCGTTTCGCCCTGGGCGTCGACGAGCTGGCCCGGCTGGTAGAGCTGGCCGAGCAAACCGCCAAAACCGCTTACGATTACCACCGGTTCACCTCAAGCATCAACGGGCATTTCACGCATCCACAGAAAATTTCGATCATTGAAAACATGTGGCAGGTAGC
>JANPFZ010000459.1:0-2464 GCA_031423655.1 Polaromonas sp. | reverse complement strand
CGGGCAAATAAGGCGACATCGAGGGCGTGTGAATGGCGCCGGTGACGGCGCAGGTGATGATGACTTTTCTTGATTTTTTCATGGGATTCTCTGGTGTAAGGTTGAAAGGAAAGATCGCTGCGGCCGCATCAGTCGGGCTGCGCGCGCTGATGCGCCACCAGCGCCATCAGCCGGTTGTCGCGCCATCGCGCGCGTTCGGCCAGCTGGTCTTCGGACAGCACCTGGCGGCGCTCGGCTTCAATTTTTTCCAGCAGCTCGCTGTTCCAATCATTGGGCAACTGCGTGCGGGCTACTTCGCGGTAGGTTGGACCGTAACGCTGCGCGTAATCGAGCACCCCTTTGGGCGCATTGAGGTCAATGGTTTCAAACGGCCCCATGAATGACCAGCGCAGACCCAGACCGTCTTTAAGCACCTTGTCGAGGTCTTCGACCGAGGCATAACCATCGGCATAAAGATTCAACGCTTCGTTGAGCACAGCGCCCTGAATGCGATTCAGCAGAAAGCCGGTGATCTCTTTTTTGAGCAGCACCGGCGACTGGCCAGCGCGCGCATAGATATCGCGTGCGCGTTCGACCGCTGCGGGCGAAGTCCACGGTGCGGGCGCGATTTCGACCAGCGGCACCAGATAGGGCGGGTTCACCGGGTGCCCGACCAGCATGCGGTGGCGCCCCGTCAGGGCTTCGGAAAATTCCGATGCCATGAGCCATGAGGTCGAGCTAGCCAAAACGGTGTCGGGCGCGGCGAGGGCGTCCATCTCGGCAAAAATTGCGCGCTTGGCTTCAATGGTTTCACGCACGTTTTCCTGCACCAGCACCGCGCCTTGCAGTGCCGCCGCCAGCGTCGCAGCCGGCCGGATGCGCGCCAGCACCACGTCGGGCGCCTCAAGGATCAGGCCGTGCTGCGCCAGGTCGCTGATGTTTTCGTGCAGCAGTTTGTCGCACCCCGCCAGCGCCTCGGGTACGGCGTCATAAATAGCCACGGTGCAACCGGCGCGGGCGAAAACGATGGCCCAGGCGCGACCGATGAGACCGGCACCGACGATGGCAATGTGTTCGTTCATCATGGTCTTGGCTTTTCTTGTCTTGACTAACCAATGTGCTCGACATTGCCGCACACCGACAGGCTTTGCCCGCTGATGGCTGCACCGGCCGGCGAGCAGATAAAAATGATCTGATTGGCGATGTCCTGCGCCGTCACCATCTGGCGCAGAGACACCTTGTCGAGCAGGCGCTGGCGCATCGCCTCATGCGCCAGGCCCCACGAAGCCGCCTTGGCGGCAATGACGCGCTCCTGCCGGTCGCCAGCGACGATGCCAGGCAGGATCGCATTGACGCGAATTTTCGACGGCCCGAGCTCCATGGCCCAGGTTTCGGTCAGGCCAATGACGCCGTACTTGGAGGCCGAGTACGGCGTGCGCAGTGGAAAGCCGAGCCGACCTGCAATCGACGACAGGTTGACGATGGAGCCGCCACCTGCGGCCTTTAGCAAGGGCACGGCGCGCCGCGTACACAGAAACGGGCCGGTCAGATTGACGGCGATGGTCTGGCTCCATTCCGTCAGGTCAGTGTCTTCAACCTTGGCGGTGGGGCCGGCAATGCCAGCATTGTTGACCAGCACGTCGAGCCCGCCCCAGCGCGTGCTCAGCTCAGCGAACATGGCATCGACTTCGGCTTCGCTCGAGACATCGGTACGGCTCTGGCTGACGCTGGGGAATTTTGCTTTGGCGGCGGCCAGGAAGTCGTCGTTGATGTCACAGATATGCACCTGCGCGCCCGCAGTCACAAAGGCACCGGTGATTGCCAGGCCTATGCCTTGTGCGCCTGCCGTCACAACGACGCGCTTGCCAGTCATTCCGATATCCATGGTGTGATCTTTCATCAATGATTTAAAGCCAGAGGATTTGCTTGCGATAGGCCAGATCGGTCAGCAGCGGCCCGGCCGGTCCCTCGTGAAACACCGCGCCACGCTCCAGCGCAAAAACGCGGTCGGCCAGCGCCAGCACCAGGTCCAGGTTGTGCTCGACGATCAAAATCGACACCTGGCTGCGCAGCTGGTCGAACAGCGTGAACAACTCCTGCACCACCGCCGGTGCCAGGCCCTCGAAGGGTTCATCGAGCAGCAGCAGTTTCACGTTGCCTGACAGTGCGCGCGCGACAGCGACCATTTGCTGTTCGCCGCCCGACAGATAGTCGGCCGGGGTTTGCATGCGACCCTTCAGGCGCGGAAAAACCTGCAGGATTTTTTCCTCACTCCAGACGGTGCCATGGCTGCCGTCGGTGGACCGCGCCAGCCGGCCCAGCGCCAGGTTGTCAGCCACCGTCATGCCGGCCAGGCTATCGCCGGCTTGCCGGCACCTGATATTGCTCGCCTGGGCATCGGCTATGTACCGCAAGGGCGCGGCCTGTTTGCCGGCATGACGGTGGCTGACAACCTGGCGCTGGGCCGGCTGGCGCGGTCCACCGA
>JANPFZ010000458.1:0-5343 GCA_031423655.1 Polaromonas sp. | reverse complement strand
GCCGGACATGTCGGTGATAAAGCCGATCTTGACCGGGCCGGTGCCTTGGGCGAATGCTGCGCTAGAGGCGACGGCACCTAGCCCAATGGCCATCGCGGCGATAAGTTTCTTGAATTTCATGGGTGTCTCCAGACGGGGTTGAATAAAAGGCAAAACAGAAAAATCGCGGGGGAATCAAACGCCAAGGTATTCATGCAGCATGTCGGTGTTGTCCGCCAGCTCGCTTTGGGCAAACTGCTTGACGATGCGGCCGTGTTCCATGACATAAAAACGGTCGGCCAGCGGCGCGGCAAAGCGGAAGTTCTGTTCGACCAGCACGATGGTGTAGCCGCGGCTTTTAAGCGTCAAGATCATTTCGGCCAGCTTTTGCACAATGACTGGCGCCAGGCCTTCGGAGATTTCGTCGAGCAGCAGCAGCCGCGCGCCGGTGCGCAAGATGCGCGCGACGGCCAGCATTTGCTGTTCACCGCCCGACAGCCGCGTGCCGGGGCTGCTGGCGCGCTCTTTCAGGTTCGGAAACATCGCATAAATTTCGGCAATGCTCATTCCGCCGGGCGAAATGACGGGCGGCAGCATCAAATTTTCTTCGGCCGACAAGCTGGCAAAAATGCCACGCTCTTCCGGGCAGTAGCCAATGCCGAGCCGAGCAGCCTTGTGCGGCGCCAGCTTGATGGCTTCCTCGCCGTTAATCTTGATCGAGCCCTTGCGCGCGCCGGTCATGCCGACAATCGCGCGCAGCGTGGTGGTACGGCCGGCGCCGTTACGGCCCAGCAGCGTCACCACTTCGCCTTCATGCACGCTCAGGTTCACGCCATGCAGGATGTGCGACTCGCCGTACCAGGCGTGAAGGTCCTCAATTTTCAGGAGCTCTTTCGACATCAGTGCGCACCTTGCAGTTCTGTAGCCGACGTGCCCATGTAGGCTTCCATCACCAGCGGGTTCCTGGAGACTTCTGCATACGGCCCATCGGCGATGATGGCGCCGCGCTGCAGCACTGTGATGCGGTCGGCGATGCTGGAGACGACATTCATGTTGTGCTCGACCATCAAAATCGTGCGGCCGGCGGAGACTTTTTTGATCAGCTGCGTGACGCGGTCCACGTCTTCGTGGCCCATGCCCTGCGTCGGCTCGTCGAGCAGCATCAGTTCGGGCTCCAGTGCCAGCGTGGTGGCGAGTTCGAGTGCGCGCTTGCGACCGTAGGGCAGATTCACCGTCAGTTCGTCGGCAAAGTGGCTTAAATCAACTTCGGCCAGCAGCGCTCTAGCCCGGTCATGCAGGTGAAACAGCGTGTCCTCGGCCTTCCAGAAATGAAACGAGGTGCCGAGGTTGCGCTGCAGCGCGGCGCGCACGTTTTCCAGCACCGTCATGTGCGGAAAGACGGCAGAAATCTGGAACGAGCGAACGATGCCCCGGCGCGCGGTTTGCGCCGGTTTTTCATGCGTGATGTCGACGCCGTTGAACGTGATGGTGCCGCGCGTGGGGTGCAAAAACTTGGTCAGCAGGTTAAAAAAGGTTGTTTTGCCGGCGCCATTAGGGCCGATCAGCGCGTGAATATGACCACGCTGAACTTTCAAATCAACGTTGTTGACGGCGACAAAGCCCTTGAACTCTTTGGCGAGGCCGCGCGTTTCTAAGATGAATTCCACTGGCAAGATGTGCTCCGGAAATTGACTGTGTGTGAAGTGTAAGGGGTTCAATGCGTGCCATAAAGCACCGCCTTTTTCCCTGCAGAAATCATGAAGTTGCCGAAAACACAGGCTGAATGCTAGCCGCGCGCCGGGCGGGCGCAAGCGGAATGACCCGTAGGTAGTTTTGCGTGAGATCTTTGGAAGGTCTCGCGAGGCGCGGAGTCTGACCGGCGCGCGACCGAAGACACCACGCATGGCACCGAAGCTGTTCGCCAGGTAGCGATAGGAGTGAATCTGGCATGTAGCCCCAGGCAATATGTGCGCAAGCACCAGACCCGCTTTCCGTCATCCCTGCGCAGGCGGAGAGCCATTTGTTAGCCCCGTCACCCTTCGCCACCAACGCGATTTCCGCCTGCGCGTGAATGACGGCTTGCAAGCGTCTCATGCAGCCAGAAATCTAAGAAAAATCGGGCTCTAGCCCAGATATTACGTGCGCAAACAGCTATAAAATATATAGCAAAATTGCGACCGCCAGATGTGCCTGCGGGCCCGGCCAGGCGAGCTAGTCACGCTGGCGGTTGCCTCGTTCGTCAATCCGGGGCAGTCCGCCATTCGGCGCGTCTGCCCGGCGCGGCGGCTGACGCTCGCGCCCCGCTTCCCGGGGCTGATCTGGCTGCTGACGCAGTTGCGGTTGCTGCTGTTGTTGCGGCTGGTCGCGGGCCTGGCGTTGCTGCTCTTGCTGGGCTCGCTGTTGAAGTTGAAGTTGCTGTTGCTGTCCTGTTTGCTGCTGACGAGCCTGGTCCTGCTGAGCGCGCTGCTGGGCTTGTTGTTCCTGGGCCTGCTGGCGCTGGGCCTGCAGTTGAGCTGCCTGTTGCTGCGTTGCTTGCCTGGCCTGATCTTGCTGCTGGCGTTGCAATTGCTGTTGCTGATCGCGTGCCTGCCTTTGCTGCTCCTGCTGGGCGCGTTGCTGGGCTTGTTGCTGTTCCTGCAACTGCCGCTGCGCTTGCTGCTGCCGCCCTGCCTGTTCCTGCATGGCGCGCTGGCCGAGCGACTCGTCGGCCTGCCGACGTTGCTGCTCCTGCTGACGTGCAGCGTCAACTTGCTGGCGCTGCTGGTCGCGCTGGAGCCGTTGCTGCTCGCGCTGCGCCTGCTCGATGGGGTCGCGTCCGGCATCAGGCCGACCGGGTTGCACAGGCAGCGCCACAGGATTGGGGTTGCCGTTCCCATTTCCGTTTCTCAGCGCCTGTTCGCGCAATGCGCGCTGCCCGAGTGATTCGTCAGCGGGTGGGCGCTGCACGCCCGCGCGGTCTTGCTGCTGGCGCGCAAGTTCACCTTGCTGGCGCTGCTGCTCGGCGCGCGCGCGTTGTTCTGCTTCGAACGCGCCCCGGTCTGGCGCCGCACCTTGCCGCGGCAGGGCAGGTGGAATAATTTGCACGGGCTGACCGGGCCGGGGCTGCTGGCGCGGGCCTTCTGCCGGCCGACCGACGCGGGCGTTGCCCTGCGGGTCGTTCTGGCGTGGGTCGTTCGGGCGCTCATCACGTCTGTCATCGCGCTGGCCCGCCGGCTGCAACTGGCTTGCCACGACGGGCCGTACAGTGACGGCAGCGGGCGGCAGTGCGGCCGGGCTGGCAACCGGCGGCAAGTCGCGCAGGCCGACCACGCCAGGTAAGCGTTGAGGCAGGCCGCCGCGCTCGGGCTCCAGCACCTGGGCGCGACCCAGGTCGGCCGGGTTAAGGCGCTGCCCCTCGGGGCGCACGCGCTGGCCACGTGCAAAGTCGTCGGCGCTCATCGCGCTGACGGCGTCGCCGCGCTGCTGGTAGCGGTAGTTGTTGGTGACGTTGATGTTGGTCACCACGATGTTCTGGTTCACATTGGTGATGTAACGCGGGCTGTGCTGATAAGCCGGGCGAAAAACCTCGCCGGGCGCCAGCGGGAACCAGCCCAGGCCGGGCCGTGCGGCTTGCTGGCCGATGGACACATTCCAGTTCACACCGCCTGCGTTGCCGCCGATGAACGCGACCAGCGCGGGCGCATACACCGGCCGAGCGGCCAGCTGTCCGGGCACCCAGCCCCAGCGCGGGCCGATCTGCGCCCATCGGCCGTAGTGAAAGGGCGCAAAACCCCAAGGCGCGTCGTCCACCCAGGTCCAGCCCCAAGGCGCTATCCAGCTCCAGTGACCGGCGCGGTAGGGCGCCCAGTTCACCGGCACCGCGCGCGGCAGCCAGACCGCGCCATACGTCGGGTCCTGGCTCCAGTCGCCGTAAGTATCTAGCTGCTGGTAGCCGATGACCTCGCGTGGAATGTAGCGGGCCGATACCGACTGGTCTTCCAGCCGGTCGCGCTGGTGGGCCCAGGCGTCAAAGCCGTCTTGTACTTCGGGTGCCGGGCCGGCGGGGGTCAGCTGCGTGTCGGTGAAATTGGCTTGCTGGCCGGAAGTGATGAAGACCTGCGCGCCGCCGTCGCCGTAAATTGTGCCGGCACCTTGCTGCACCACAACGCGGGTGGTGCCGGCGCTGGCATAGGTCGCGGAAGTAGTGGCCGGGTTGGCGCCGCTGACGTCCACGCGGTAGTCGCCGGGCTGGGTAATCACAAACGCCAGGTTGGGCGTGTTGATCTCGATCCGCTGGTCGTCATACAGCTTGCGCACGCGCAGTTTCATCGTGCCCTGGGCCAGACGCAGTTGGCTCGTGTCGTCGTCGAGCAGCAGGAAATCGAGACTGGTCTGCTCGCCCAGACGCACGGCAGTCGATCCGATATGCAGCTCTGAGCGGGCGCGCTGCCCAGTCCAGAGCCGGTCGCCGGTGGTCAGTGGCCGGTTTAGCAAGGCGGGCGTCCAGCGTGGGGCCGCGCCTGTGTCTGCCGGTGCGAAGCTGACCGGGCCTTCGGCCAGGTTCATCCGGGCGACACGGCCTGGCGGGTCGATGAAGCCGGTCTGCTGGCTGAACTGCTGCGAAACTTGCGCGCTGACAGGCGACAGCGTTAAAAAGCTTGCGGCAGCGAGGATGGCCACCACCGACCAGGTTGCTGGGCCGCGCGGTAGAGGGCTTGGTCGTCGAGCCGTGGCTTTGGTGGGGACGGTCGGAAAAGTAAACAGGGTGAACATGATGAAACTTTGGTTTTTGCAGTCGGTGTCTCTTGCCCGGCAAGCAGCGGTCGGCCCCCGCTGATGCACATCCGTGACCTTGGCTACTCACTACAACGCACCAGACCAAGGATGGGTTGCTAATCGCCCGTAAAGATTGCGCCATTTCTGAGGCGCGTGAAACAGCCTGTAAATGCGCTTTACCGCGAATGGTTGCCTGATGAGGGGTGTTTTGGCTTTCCTTAAGGTCAAATATGCCTCTAGCCTGGGTAATACGTGCGAACGCCGCTATCAAAAAAATAGCGACAAAAATCGCTCCGAAAGCGCATCGCCTGATATGCGACGATTGCGCCCATGCAAAATTTCCCGCCACCCAGCCCCTCTTGCGGCCCCCTTGTCGGCCCGCTAGCCGGCGAGTTCGCACTGCAGCGCAACGAGCGCGGCTGGCTGCTGCCCAGCGACGACTTCCTGCGCATGTTTCTGGCGCGGCCCGAGCTGGCGCCGGTACCCGAGTCGTGCCGGGCCGAACTGGCGCTGCATGCGGCACTGCTTGAAACCCCATCGAGGCCGGTCGCGCCGGGCACGCTCGCCACGCTGCAAGACGCCGACGCGCGCGAAAGCTACACGCTGTTT
>JANPFZ010000457.1:0-2224 GCA_031423655.1 Polaromonas sp. | reverse complement strand
TTACTTACCGCGCGTTTATTTACGGCGCGGGAGAACCCGGCTCACGGCACCGGCGGCTATGGCTTCATTCATGGCTTCAACACTCACAGGCTTTTTGACGCGTCCTGCAAACCGCCCTTTCAACGAAGAGACATCGCTGCGGACCGGCACCAGCACGAAGCTTCCATCGACGGGCACAAAATCTACCTGCGCCCCGACACTCAAGCCCAGTGCGTTGCGCACAGAGATGGGCAGCGTGATCTGGCCCTTGCTGGTTAAGGTGGCGATCGGCATGGCTGACTCCTTACGGTTGGTAAGGAATTATAGGTCGACTGGCCGCGGCCGGAGAAGCCGGAGGGGCCAAGTGCAGTTTGGTGACTATTTAACGACCATTTGTGCCTCTAGCCCCAGCAACACGTGCGCAAGCAGCTACTAATTTTATAGCGTCTTGGCAAGCTTACGGCGCAACGCAACCATCCGCCCCGTCCGCATACTGCGCCATCAACGCCCGCACCGCCGGTTTCGCGCAGCGCTGCAAGGTCATCAACATCGTGTGGTCGGGGCGCGTGACGCCGTGGCGGGTGCGCAGGTCGTGTTGAATCTGGCCCAGCAGCGCGGCGGCCATTTCGGCGTCGGCCAGTGCGCGGTGCGCGCGGCCTGCTTTCGGTAGCTGGTGGTAATCAACCAGCACGGCCAGCTTGTGGCTGGGTGCCTGTGGGTACAGCCGCCGTGACACCAGCAGGGTGCAGGCAAACGCGTGTGCTGCTGGTACGTCGGCTCTTGCCAACTCGGCTTGCCAGAACTTGCGGTCGAACGCCGCGTTGTGCGCCACCAGCGGCGCGTGGCCTGTAAAGCGGCTAGCGTCACGCATCACGCGGTCGGCCGACGGTGCGCTGGCAATCATGGCGTTGCTGATGCCAGTCAGGCTGGTGATGAAAGCCGGGATGTACACGCCGGCGTTCATCAGGCTCTGAAAACGATCAACGACGCGCCCGCCTTCAAGCAGCACGATAGCGACTTCGGTCGCGCGATCACCCATCGCGGGTGACAGGCCGGTGGTTTCGAAGTCGATGACGGCGATGAGATTCATGGGAGATGAAACAAAGAGGAAGCTCAGGCGCGCAGCCCGGTCAATAGAGGCGCGAACCCAGCATCATGAAACTCGACTATTTCATGGCGGATTCTCAAGGTATTTTGGGAGTCGCTACTGACTCGAGCAATTCCAGATCAGCAAGGTCCCTGTGTCGACCCACTGCTTTCTTGTTGATCTTGAAATCCTCAAGCGAAATGAATCCGAGCTGGAGCCCGTCTACATCGACTACCAGGCGCCGGAGGTAACAAGGGACAAAACTCACGCCGTCAATACTCGTCAACAAGTCAATGCGCGCCGGAGGAAACCCCATCTGGATGACCTGGCCCGGCTCCGTCAGATCTTCTCTTCGTATGCCCAGACTGCCAAAACCGACCAGGTATTCAAGCCAGCCAATAGGCCAGGTCCGCAGCTTGTTGCGACTCGTGCAACTTTGTTTTACGCACCGTGGGTTGCAAGGCTGCCTTGTTTTTGACTGCTGGTTGAGTACGTTTTCACTCGACAGCTGACTTACACGTCGATATTCGCCGCCCGTAGCGCGTTCGTTTCAATGAAGACGCGGCGCGGTTCGACTTCATCGCCCATCAGCATGGTGAAGACGTGGTCGGCTTCAATGGCGTCGTCGATCTGCACCCGGAGCAGACGCCGCACCTGCGGGTCCATCGTGGTTTCCCATAACTGGATCGGGTTCATCTCGCCCAGGCCCTTGTAGCGCTGGCGCGCAGTAACGTTCTCAGCCTGTCCAATGAGCCACTTCATGGCCTCGCGGAAGTCGCTGACTTTCTCTTCCTTCTGCCGTTCGCCTTCGCCGCGCATGACCCTGGCGCCTTCACTGATCAGACCCTTGAAGGTGGCGGCGGCTTCGGCCAGCGCGGCGTAATCAGCGCCGTGGACGAAGTCTTGCGTGATCACGCTGCTTTTAACATTGCCGTGGTGACGGCGGCTGATGCGCAGAATCGGTTTGTCGGTTCGCACGTCAAATTCGCCCGCCACTTCGGCCGGCGCGCCGGTGGTTGTGAGCTCTCGGAGATGCACCTGCAGTGCCACGGCAGAGACTTCTGCATCGGACACGGTGTCAAGGTTAAGCGACACACCATCGGCAATCGAGCGCAGCGCTTCAGCATCCATGAAGCCGCGCAAGCGGGCGATGACCGA
>JANPFZ010000456.1:0-6227 GCA_031423655.1 Polaromonas sp. | reverse complement strand
CATGCCGGCCGCCGTTTTGACAATGGCCATGTCGGGCTCGCCCTGCAAAATCAGCCGTACCTCGACCCCGCGCCGCGCCGCCTTGCGCAGCTCTTTAAGCAGGCGATAGCCTGGAAAAAAATACGCATTGGCAATGATGATGCGGTTCTGGGATGCGCGAATCGCGATGCGGTAGTGGCGCTCGATGTCGGTGGTGTGTTTGCGGTTGTCGCGTGTGACGAAAATGCCAGCTGCATCACCCTGCGCAGACTCTGGCGGCGGCGCAGGTGGCTTGCGCAAGGTCTGCGCCAGCGTCACGGCCTGCGCCGAAAAGCGATCACGCAGGCGGCCCCACGGCGTGGACTGCGCGTTGCGCTGACCCGCAGCAAGAGCTCTGACCACAAACGAATGGATCGACGTGACGATGGGGCCGACAATTTCAACCGCGTAGTCCTGCTTGGCCAGCGGGCCGAAGTCGGCCAGATGGTCGGCCGAATAGTTGATGCCGCCGACGAAGGCGCGCGCGCCATCGACCACCACAATTTTGCGATGCATGCGGCGAAACAGATTGGTGCGCCAGCCCCACAGCCGGGGGCCAGGGTCAAACACATGCACGCGCACACCCGCAGCGGCCAAAGCAGCCAAAAATTCCGGCGACAAATCAGGCGAGCCGTAATCATCGATCGTGACGTCGATCTGCACACCTCGAGAGCCCGCCGCAATCAGCGCGGCCTGCAGGCCTTTGCCGACCTTGTCGTCAAACCAGATAAAGGTTTCCAGCACCACTTCGCGCTCGGCGGCGGCGATGCATTCGAACACGCGCGGAAAGAACTCTTCACCGTTTTCAAGCAGCGTGAACTGATTGCCGCTGACCCACTTGCTCATGGTGCATCTCCGGATTCAGGACGAATACAAAGAGGACATGACGATGGAAAAGGGCTCTCCCCATTCAAGCAGGGGCCGCGGAACGGGCTTCGCCGGGCCGCAGGCGCCGGGCTGCGAGACGCAGCCCTTCTTTGCGCCGTCCAGGCCTGCACTGCCGGCTCGGAGCCGCGGCACACAGCCCCCTCGGGGGGCAGTGAGCGACACGAAGTGCGCGAGCGTGGGGGCATTACAGTTCGATTTCGGCGGCCAGCGGTGCGTGGTCAGAAAGATGCGACCACGGGTGGCTCGGCAGCACCACAGGCGCATGACCGATGGCGTTGCGCACATAAATACGGTCCAGCCTTAGCACCGGCATGCGCGCCGGAAACGTGCGTGCCGCGCGGCCGTGCGCCTGCACGAAGACCTCGTGCAGGTCGGCGCCGTTTTCAAGCACCGCGTGCGCGCGATGGCGCCAGTCGTTGAAGTCCCCAGCCACCACCACCGGTGCATGCGCGGGTAATTCATCGCGAACCAGGTCGCAGAGCATGTTCATCTGCTGCACGCGGTGACTTTCAATCAGCCCCAGATGCACACAGATGGCGTGTACGTTCACCGAGCGGCCGGGGATCTTCAGCTCGCAGTGCAGCAGGCCGCGCCGTTCGGGGCCGCTGATCGACACATCACGATTTTCAAACCGCACGATGGGGAATTTGGACAGCACCGCATTGCCGTGGTGGCCGTTGGTGTAGACGGCGTTTTGCCCGTAGGCGAATTGCGGCCAGATGGTGTCGGCCAGAAACTCATAGTGCGGCGCCTCGGGGAAGTTGTCGAACTTGTCAGGATGCTTGATGTGGTTGCCAGTGACTTCCTGCAGGAACACCACGTCCGCGCCTACGCTGCGCACAGCCTCGCGCAACTCGGGCAGGATGAATTTGCGATTGAAAAACGTGAACCCCTTGTGAATGTTGACGGTAAGAACCTTGAAGGAAAAGGAGTTTTCGGCGCTGGCGGCGGCCAGAGCGGTCTGCGTGTCGGCCCTGACGGCGGTCAGGTCGAGAGGGGCCTCGTGGTCGAGGGCCCTCTCGGGCGCGGTCTGCGCGACCGCGGCGGATTTGCGCACGGACGAAATGGCAGCGTGCGGGGAAGTGTCGTCAGTTAAAGGGGGCATAGGATTGAAGCAGGCGTGAGTGCCGAACACCAAAGAAGATCGGTGAAAACGAGGACTGCAAACCCCACCATGGCACAAGACGGATTGTTTCGGACGGGGAGCAAAGCGAAGTGTAGGACAGCAACTTATTTGGCAAGGGCCGCCCATCCCTACTTGGGCCGGGGTCACTGCTTCACGCCAGTCTCCGCGCCATCATTTGCACAAGCTAGGTGCATGTCGCTGATGGTTTGCGTCCTACAGCGGGCGGCGCGCCCGGCTTAGGCCGGTGCCTGGCGCATCAACCTAAATTGAATTCAGCGTTAGCCTTTCCAAATTTCCACGAAATGGCAGGCGTTTTTGTTTAACAAGCCTTTTCAAGACGAGGCCAACCCAAGGAATCAAGATGAAATTTTCGATACGTGCGATCCCCGCCGCTGCAGCCGTGACGGCTGCGCTTTTGTTCGGCGTTCAGGTGCAAGCCCAGACGGCTGGCCAGCCCGCTACCGGATCTGGCGACAAGGCCGCTATCCCGGCAGCACCAAACTCAACGGGTAAAACAATGGACCAACGTGATGCGGCCAAGCCGATGGCCAAGCCGGGTATGGATGCAGGCGCTAGCGCTACCGGCGGGGCCGCCAACATGCCTGACGGCCCTAAAACTTCGGCCATGGCGAAATCTGCTGGTAGCCAGGATATGGCCAAAGATGGGAAGAAAAAAATGCGCGTTAAGAAAGGTCCGCCGCCAAAGCCGGCCAGAAGCAGCCAGGCGTATCCGGACACTGCCAAGTAAAGTCGTGACAAGGCACGGTTGCTGAATGGCGCTCGTGCCCGTTGACATGGAACCACGCCGACTCTTCCTGACAAAAAACCGTCGTTTGTGGCGGTTTTTTTTGGCCAGTCGCCGCGTATTCAACCCCACCTGGGGGTACATGGCGGCGCCGATGCCGTGCAAACGCTGTTACTTCGGTCGCGGACGGGAAAGTTTTTTATCGGGTTGGGAGAGCGTTCCCGCACGCAGCGCCTTGACCGCGTTGGCCACCGCGCTGGCCACATTACGCACTTCTGCCTGCATCGCGGTGTCTGTATCCAGTGTTTCATGGCTGGTGGCATATGGCTCGTAGTAGCCGATGAAACGGTCCAGCCGGGCCTGCACCCCGGCGTCGATAAAGCCCATCCAGTCAAGCCAGTCCGACAGGCTGCGGCGAGAGCCTTCAATGCCCGCCACGTCACCATGCACGATGAGGCCGTAAGTGCGTCCCGCCAGATGCTTGGGATAGTCCCATCCCGCGAGCTCCAGCGTTTTGGCTTCGTCCGGTTTTTTGCCGTGGGTGGTGGTCGGGTCTGGGTTACCGCCGTCGGCGCACACCAGCCGGTCGATCATCAGCTTGAGCGGGCTGGGCGACTGATACCAGTACACAGGTGTCACGATGATGACGCCGTGGGCAGCGGTCCAGCGTTCGTAAATGTTGGCCATCCAGTCACTGGTCTGCCCCATCGAGTGGTTCGGGTAGCAGCTGCACGGCCAGTGACACAGCGGCATCGCGGTGGAGGCGCAGCCTTTGCAGGGGTGAATGTTGAGGTGGTAGCTCGATGTCAGCAGGCTGAGGTCAAGTATGTCCACCTCGACACCGGATTTTTCAAGCACCTCTTCGGCCCACTTGACCATGCGAAAGGTTTTCGAAATTTCGCCGGGACAAGTGCCGTCGTTGCGGGCGGACCCGCAGATCAGCAGCACGCGGCTTCGGCTGGCGGGTTGACCCCATTCGGCCTGTGCCTTTTCAATCTTGCCTTTGGTTGCCAGCCATTCAACCGACATGTCGTAGTCGGGGTCGGCGTAACCGGCGCCTGCTTTCTGTGTGATAGGCGCCTTGCGGCCTTCTTGATACGCCCCCCAGGCAATCGCCTCGACACGTGAGATCGCTTCGTCTTCGGCGCGAAAGGCCGGGTCCATGAAGGATTCGATGAAGCGCTGATGAAACTCGCTGCGCGACAAAACGGCTGGCGCCTGGCCTTTTCGGATTTCAGTCATCGAGCAACTTTAGCGATTGCAGGTGCGCGAAATCGCGTTCTGGATTTCGTCCTACGGCGCATTGCGGATTTGTCCGTGATGTCGCGAGTTTGAGTAAAAAAGGTCTGTAGCCCAAGTAATGCGAGCGCAAGCAGCTATAAAAAAAAGAGCGCGGAACGTCATCTCCGAAGCGGCGTCGGCCCGCTGCCTAGAATGCGGGGAATACTGGGCGCGGCCTGGGCAGGAGCTGACGATGTCGATAACTTATCTTTATTTGATGGCAGGCTTGCTGCTGTTTTTGGGCGTGCATTCAACACGCGTATTCGCTGACGACTGGCGCAAGCAGACGCGCGAACGGCTGGGTGCCTTGCCGTTCAAAGGTATTTATTCGCTCATCTCGCTGGCGGGTTTTTTGTTGCTGGTTTGGGGTTACAGCGTGGCGCGCCAGCAGCCGGTGCTGCTGTGGAATCCGCCTGTCGCCATGCGCCATGTGGCGGCGCTGCTGACGCTGTTTGCGTTTGTGTTGCTGGCAGCGGCGTATGTGCCAGGCAACCAGATCAAGGCACGCCTGCACCACCCGATGGTGTTGGGTGTGAAGGTGTGGGCGCTGGCGCATTTGCTGGCCAACGGCACGCTGGCCGATGTGCTGCTGTTCGGTGCTTTTCTGGTCTGGGCGATTGTGTTGTTTGCAGCATCGCGCCGGCGAGACCGCCGCGAGCACACGGTGTATGCGCGTGGCAGCACCGGGGCAACGGGTATCACCGTTGCCGTGGGCGTGCTGGCGTGGGCGGCGTTTGCCCTGTGGCTGCACCGGGTGCTGATGGGCGTGGCGCCTTTCGGTTGAGCGATCAAGCAGCTCAGACTGACCAAAAAAGGCCCGCAAATGCGGGCCTTTTGTATGCGATGCACCTTGATGGCCGCGCGCCGTCAGCCTTTGCGTTGCTCCATGCCGCCCATGCCGCCGTGGTGACCGTCGCCGCCGTGGCGGCCGCCGCGCATCCTGTGCTCGGCGTCAAAAATCTTTTGCTGCTCGGGGCTCAAGGCGGCATAAAAAGCCTTCGCTGCCTCGCCGCGCTTGTCCATCAGGGCCGTCATCGCGGCCATGCGCTGGCTGCGTATTTCACGCATCTTGTCGATGCGTTGGGGTGTCGTCAGCTTGTCAAGCTCGGCGCGCTGCTCGGTGCCCGGGCGAACGCCGCTATCGGCAGGTGGCTGCATCGCGGCGGTGAAGGCTGTCCAAGCGCCTTCCTGCGCCGGCGTGATTTTGAGTTTGGTTTTCATGTCGGCCTGGCGCTTGGCCAGGTAGGCCTGCATCTTGGCCGGGTCGTGACGGCCCATGCGCTCGCCATGCGGGCTGGCCTGCGGACTGGCAGCTGTGGAGCCAGCGTCGCTCTGCGGAGTGGTGGCGGTTTGCGCGATGGCGCCAGCCCCCGCCGTGGCCAGCAGGCCAGCCAGAACCAGGCTGTTGACGGTGAAGAGCGATTTGCGTGCGAAGGTCATGGAAAACTTCCTTTTAAAAGAGGTACGGGATTCAAGCCTGATGATGCTCACCCGGCTTTCGGGATCAGGTTCGGGTTTGCGTTCAGGTGACATGCCAGCTTGCGCGCTGCGTGTATACGCCCGGTTGCGCCCGCATGAGGACATGTAAAGTTTGGTGAAAGCCCCGTGGCCGCGAAGGGCTCCGTTTATAAGAGAATAGTGCCACCAGCCCACGTAATACGAGCGCAAGTAGCTATTAAATATATAGCTGACTACCCTTAGCGCTATCGGTTGACGATGCCGTCTCCTGCTTTTGTCCAGGGCCGCCTCAGCTAGTCTCGTAGACTTTGGCCCCTCTGCTTCAATGCGTCTTAAAGGTTTTCGTGTTTAAAAATGTCATGGTGTACCGCCTCGGCCCTGCGTGGTCTGTTTCGCTTGCGCAACTTGAGGCCGCGCTGCAACCAGCGCGCTTCGTTGAATGCAGCCTGTCGCAGGAAAAAGCCGTCGGCTGGGTGCCGCCGCGCGGGCATGAAAACGGCGCGCTGGTCGAGTCCGTCGGCGGGCAATGGCTGCTCAAGCTCATGCTGGAAAGCAAGGTCGTACCCAGCTCGGTCATCAACCGCAAGACCAAGGAGCGACTGGCCGAAATTGAAGCCACCACCGGCCGCAAGCCGGGCAAAAAAGAGACTAAAGAGATCAAGGAAGACGCCCGGCTTGCCTTGCTGCCGATGGCGTTCACCAAGCAGGGTT
>JANPFZ010000455.1:0-2514 GCA_031423655.1 Polaromonas sp. | reverse complement strand
GCCATCGCTGGTGATGGGTGCGGCCAGCGTCGACTTGCCCACCGTCGGCGTCAGCGGTGGACCGATGCTCAGCGGCAAATGGCGCGGGCAGGAATTGGGTTCAGGCACGGGCCTGTGGAGCATGAGCGAGCAGGTTCGTGCCGGCACGCTCAAGCTGGCTGATTTTTTTGAAGCCGAAAGCTGCATGCACCGCAGCCACGGCCACTGCATGACCATGGGCACGGCATCGACCATGGCCTGCATGGTGGAAGCGCTCGGCATCGGCCTGCCCGGCAATGCGGCCTACCCTGCAGTCGATGGCAGGCGCAATGTGCTGGCGCGGCTGGCCGGGCGGCGCGCGGTCGAGATGGTGCATGAAGACCTGAAGCTCTCCAAAATCCTGACGCGCGAAGCGTTTGAAAACGCCATCAGAACCCTGGCCGCGATTGGTGGCTCAACCAATGCCGTGATTCATTTGATCGCGATGGCCGGGCGCATCGGCGTGAAGCTGACCATCGACGACTTCGACCGGCTCGCCAGCGAGTTGCCGTGTCTTGTCAACCTGCAGCCCTCGGGCAAATACCTGATGGAAGATTTTTGCTACGCCGGTGGCCTGCCGGTGGTGATGAAGGAAATCGCGCAGCACCTGCACACAGGCGCCATCACCGCCAACGGTAAAACCATCGGCGAGAACATTCTTGAGGCACAAAACTACAACACGGATGTCATCATGCCGCTGGCTGCGCCGTTCAAAGACAAAGCCGGCATTGCGGTGCTGCGCGGCAACCTGTCGCCGCGTGGCGCGGTCATCAAGCCCAGCGCCGCCACGCCTGCGTTGATGGTTCACACCGGCCGGGCGGTGGTGTTTGAGAACATCGAAGACTTTCACGCCCGCATTGACGACGAAGACCTGGACATCGACGAGCACTGCATCATGGTGCTGAAAAACTGCGGCCCGAAAGGCTACCCCGGCATGGCCGAAGTCGGCAACATGCCCCTGCCGCCCAAGGTGCTGCGCAAAGGCATTACAGACATGGTCCGCATCAGCGATGCCCGCATGAGTGGCACGGCGTATGGCACGGTGGTGCTGCACACCGCACCCGAAGCGGCGGCTGGCGGGCCACTGGCCGTGGTACACAACGGCGACATGATTGAGCTCAACGTTCCCGAGCGCAAACTGCATTTGCACATCAGCGATGACGAACTGGCGCGTCGGTTAGCTAAGTGGACAGCGCCCGTACCGCCGATGACATCGGGCTACTGGAAGCTCTACATCGACCATGTGCTGCAGGCTGATGAGGGCGTCGATCTTGATTTTTTGGTCGGGCAGCGAGGGTCTGCGGTGCCGCGTGATAACCATTGAGTCTTTGGTTATTTCAATGTGACATCCCAGCTCTGCATGAGAGAAAACAGCCTTCACCGCAGAGGCGCAGAAAACGCAGAGCAAGAGAAGACAAAAAAATCTCTGCGGCCCTAGGCGTTCTCTGCGCCTCTGCAGTAAATGACTTTGTCTCCCTGACTATCCTTGTGTGACGACCCTCACAACTACTTCTCAAGTATGTTTTCGGCCTCTAGCCCACGTAAGGCTTTCATAAGCAGCTATCAAAAACGTAGCATCAACATTACGTCATGAAACGCCTGATCGCCATTGACTGGGGAACATCCTCGCTGCGCGGCGCGCTGATTGAAAACGGCAGCGTCGCAGAAGAGCGTTCATTTGCACGCGGCATCCTCACAGTTGAGCCCGGCGGGTTTCCCGCCGTTTTTGAAAGCTGCTTCGGCGACTGGATGACGCCCAATGCGCTGTGTTTGATCTCGGGCATGGCGGGTAGCCAACAAGGCTGGCTGGAAGCGCCCTACTGCCCCTGCCCGGCTGGCTTCGATGACGTGGCTGCACGACTCGCCTGGATAGCTCCAGGCCGCATCGCCATCGTACCCGGTCTGAGCATCGACGCGGGCGGCATTCCCGACGTGATGCGCGGCGAGGAAACGCAGGTTTTTGGCGCGCTGCAATTGCTGGATTTGAATGATGCCCGGCTGGTTTTACCCGGCACTCACAGCAAATGGGTGACCGCGATTGAGCAAAAGATTACCCATTTTTCAAGCTGGATGACCGGCGAGTTTTATGCGCTCCTGCGCCAGCATTCGATCCTCTCGCGAACGCTTCCCGCCGCCGACCCACCCCATGATGACGACGCTTTTGAGCAGGGCGTGACGGTTGCCCTGCGCGGCGACGGCCTGTTGCACACAGCCTTCAGCACCCGCACCTTGTCTCTTTTCCAGCGCATGCCGGCAGATGCGCTGCCAAGCTATTTATCGGGCCTGGTGATTGGCGAAGAGTTGCGCGGCCAGCGTTTGCAGCGCGGCGACACCGTCATCGTCATAGGCGCAGAAGCACTTGCGGCGCGATACGAACAGGCGCTCAGTCTGCTCGGCGTGTCGTGCCGGCAAGTAGGCAGCCAGGCAACCTGGCAGGGCCTGCGTGCCATCGCCGACACCCTCAACCCGAATAACGCCTGACGCGGCAAAACGCGG
>JANPFZ010000454.1:0-1598 GCA_031423655.1 Polaromonas sp. | reverse complement strand
AACACCGGCGGCAGCATCGCCAGCATCGCGCCGGCGGCGATCAGCATCAGGCTGAGCCAGTGACTCTTGCCGGCTCCTGGTGCGGCGCCCAGGCCCTTGAGCGTTTGCGCTGGTGGCAGGCTTTGCGCCACGCGCGCTGGCCACCAGCCGCCCACACCGGCCGCTGTCACGCCCAGCGCGCCGTAAGTCAATGCAGCCCAGCCTGACCATTGCAGCGACGGCGCCACGCCAGCGAAATAGCCACCACCCAGGTCGCCGCCCAGCAGCCGCAGCGCGAGCGCCGCCAGGCCGGTGCCCAGCGCAATGCCCAGCGCGCTGCCCACGGTGCCCAGCAACACCGATTCGGCGAGCACCAGTTGCAGGCGTTCGCGGCCCATCAGGCCCAGTACGCCGAGCAGCGCAAACTGCTGCGCGCGCTTGGCCACACTGAGCGACAGTACCGAGAACACCAGGAACGCACCGGTAAAAAGTGCCACCAGCGCCAGCACTGTGAGGTTGACTCGGTAGGCGCGCGACAGGTTGCTGACGCGCTGGGCATCGTCGCCCGGTGAGGTGGCCGTCACATTCGGTGGTAGCTGCAGGCTGGCCAGAAATTTGGCGCTGTCGCTACCGGCCTTCAGCCGCACATCGATGCGCGACAGTTGCCCGGTTTTGCCGAACAGATCCTGCACGGCGGCAATGTCCATCACCGCCAGCGCGCCGCCGCCCGCGTTGATGCGGCCACCCACCTGTACGCTGCGCAGTTGCATGCCACTTTGCAATTGCAGCGCGGCATTGCCGAAGAGCTGCCCTGCAGCCGCGTTCAGGAAAATCACGCCAGGTGCAAAAACCGAAAACCGGTTCTCGCTGGCTGTGTTTGCAGACGGTACGGGAATCAGCGCTGGCGCAATGCCTGCAATGGCCAGCACGTCGACGCCGACGATACGCAGCGGCTGGCGCTGGGCCGCATCAGCGGTGCCCTGCGTGCCATAGGTCGAAACTTCCAGCACCGGGCTGGCAATCTGTACTTGTGGATGATTGGCGACGCTTTGGTAAAGCGCTTCGTCAAAACTGCCTTGCATGGCGCGCAGTTCCAGATCAGGCTGGCCGTTCACGGAGCGCACCGCCTGAGAAAATTCACTCAGTGCCGACGCGTTGATGAGGTGTACCGAAAACGCCAGCGCCACCCCCAGCATCACCGCCACCGCAGCGGCTGCATTGCGCCATGGGTGGTGTGTCAGCTCTTGCCACGAGAAAGTTTTCAGCAGGGCAATCATCGATGGGGCCTGTGGTGCGGCACGGGCCGTGTTGTATAAATAAGCGCGTTGCCGCGCCGTGCTGCAGCGGCTGTTAACGAATGCCCAACCATGCTGACTTTGCCTGTTTTTGATGATGTGGTGGCCGCTGCTGGCCGGCTCGAAGGTCATGCCCACCGCACGCCGGTGCTGCAGTCGCGCACGGCCAATGAGCAGCTCGGAGCCAGTGTATTCTTCAAGTGCGAGAACTTTCAGCGCATGGGGGCTTTCAAGTTTCGCGGCGCCTTCAATGCGCTGTCGCGTTTCAACGCCGAACAGCGCCGGGCTGGCGTCATCACTTTTTCATCCGGCAATCACGCACAG
>JANPFZ010000453.1:0-22597 GCA_031423655.1 Polaromonas sp. | reverse complement strand
GCGCGTGATCACGTTGGGCCAGTCCGATGTATCGGATCTTTTTTTGACACCGTTGCCCAGCGGGCTGGCGATTAATGTAGCGATTCCGGTACGGGTTGCGGGTCAGGTGACCCACTCGCTCGTTGGCGTGGTATTGCCGATGCGTCTTCAGGAAATCCTGCTGGAAAGCCGTCTGCCACCCAACCGGATTGCGGCGATTTTTGACGGAGCAGGGACCATCGCGGCACGTACGCATGAGGTGGAGCGTTTTCGCGGAAAGAGCATCACGCCGGCGCTTTTTGAACAGGTGACGTCGAAGAAGGAAGGCATGTTCGAAACGGTGTCCCTCGACGGTACGCCGGTGTTGACCGTTTTCGTACGCTCCGAGAAGTCGCGCTGGGGTGTGGCCATCGGCGTTCCCATTTCAAGCCTCACCGCAGACCTGAGGCGCTGGATCGGTTTGCTGGTCGGATTCACAGCGCTGCTGTTGACGGCCAGCCTGGGTTTGGCCTGGGCAATGGGTGGCCGTATTGCAACGGCTATTCGCTCGCTCGCGGAACCCGCTGCTGCGCTGGGCTACGGCCAGGCCGTGTCGGTGCCGGCACTGCCCATCAGGGAGGTCAATGAGTTTGGGCAAGCCATCACCAAAGCATCGGCCATGCTGGTAGAAACCGACGCGGCGCTGAAGGGCAGCGAGCGGCGCATGCGCGGTATCGTCCTGTCAGCAATGGACGCCATCATCACGGTCGATGACAGCCAGATCATTGTGTTGTTTAACCCTGCGGCGGCTGCCATGTTTGGCTGCCCTGTCGAACAGGCCATAGGATCGCCGGCCACGCGTTTTATTCCCGAGCGTTTTCATACCCGCCATCACGACTTTGTGCGCAAGCAACGGGTTCATGGAGGCAATTCAGCCGAGTTCGGCATTGTCAACACGGCGGTCGGCAGGCGTGTCGATGGGCAAGAATTTTCGGTGGAAATGTCGTATTCGAGCCTGGTCGAATCCGGCAATCAGTTCCATACTTTTATCATTCGCGACAGCACAGACCGTATTCGGGCCTACGAGGCGCTTGAGCGCAGCAACCTTGACCTGCAGCAGTTTGCCTATGTCGCTTCGCATGATCTTAAAACGCCGCTGCGGTCTATCGGCGGGTTCGTCCAGATCCTTGAGAGGAACTACGGCGACAAGCTCGATGAAAAGGCGTTGGGGCTGATTCACCGCACCTCAAGTGCCGTGCAGCGCCTCGAGCAGTTGACGGAGGACTTGCTGTCCTATGCCCGTGTGAATTCTGAAGTCAGACCGTTCGCGATAGTCAATTGCGCCGAGATGGCCGATGAAGTCATTGGTCTGCTGGATGCGTCGATTCGGGGCAGCGCGGCGCAGGTTACGGCGGGCGAGCTGCCCAGCGTCATGGGAGACCGCACGCAACTGGTGCAGCTGTTGCTCAATCTGATTGGCAATGGCATCAAGTACTGCCGCGATCGCGCACCGGTCGTTCATTTTTCTTCCGTCAGAGGTAACGGCGAGTGGGTGTTCTCGGTAACCGACAACGGTATTGGCATCGACGCCAGGTTTCATGTCAAGATATTTGAAGTGTTCAAGCGCCTTCACAGCCAGTCTGAATACTCTGGTACGGGTATTGGCCTGGCCGTCTGCCGCCGCGTGGTGGAGCGACACGGCGGGAAAATATGGATAACATCCACCGTTGGAAAAGGCAGTACCTTCAGCTTTTCGATTCCGGACATCACTTAGTGTGGTGTTGCACGCTGTCCGGCACATCAAACTGCGTCTTGTTGACCAGGGCGGCGTTGCAAATTCTCGAAATAGTGAATATATCGCTGTGGTTGACGCCTTGCCTTGAACAAAAATCCAGCACTTTTATTTGTACCGCCAAGCATGCAACACCACACTGGAAAGCAGCCTATGAAAGTCACTCCGCTTGCTCAAAGCAGGTTTGCCGAGATTTTGCTGGTGGACGACAACGAAGACGACGTTTATCTGACCCGGGAAGCGTTTGATTCTGCGAGGCTGCGCGTGCATCTGAATCATGTCGACAATGGCGTGAAATGCTTGCAGTATTTGCGCAAAGAAGAGCCTTATGCACAGGCGCTGACGCCCGACCTGGTTTTGCTGGACATGCACATGCCGCTGATGGACGGCCACGACGTGCTGGCCGAAATTGTCAAGGATGAGCGCCTTCGCCATTTGCCGGTGGTGGTGCTGACGACATCCTACGAGGCAGCGGACATTCAGAAAATGTATGCCTTGCGCTGCAGTTCATTCATCACCAAGCCGGTTGACTTTGAAAGCTTCACCAAAGCCATCAGCCAGCTTGCAGGTTATTGGCTGACGGTGGTGGTCGTGCCTGAGCAGGTCGCCTGAAAAAAGCGTTGCGGGAAGGCTGCTGCTTTCAACTTTCCAGGCGTTTCTTGAATCTGTGCCGTGGGTAACCCGCTGGTGCGCCAGAGGCCTGAAATAAGTTCATTGTTCGATCTTTTGCGCCTCACTGTTCGCGCCAGGCTTGAGCGGCTGTTCATATCGGACGGCAGGTTGTTGGAGTTCCCCTTCGAGCCTTCACTTGTACACGGCATCTTTTGACAAGTAACCAGAACTTTTGAAACCGACAAGTCTTCCTTCTATTCGTTCCAAACTGGCCTGGCTGGTGGTGGCGTGTATGGCGCCTGCCTTTCTGGTGGCTGCAGCGCTGGTGTATGTCTATTACGAGAACGAACAATCAAGAATCGAGCGTGACTCTTCGGCGTCTGTCGTGGCGCTAACCTTCGCGGTGGACCGCGAACTCGTCAGCCTCGAGACGGCCCTAATCACTTTGGCCACATCGCCCAATCTGACATCCCGCAGACTGGCTGCATTCGATCAGCAGGCGCGCGATATTGTGAAGGACAGCCGAATTGAGAACATCATCCTCGCTGACACCGGTGGCCAGCAGCTGATCAATACCCGTCGGCCGGCGGGAGACCTGTTGCCGCTGGTTGGCGACCCGGAGCTGGTAAGAAGCGTGATGAAGACCAGAAAACCGGTGATCTCTGATTTGTTCATCGGGCAGGTGCTAAAGAAGCCGCTGGTGAGCATCGCAGTGCCGGTCAAACAATTCGACGAGGTGATCTATGTGTTGATTGCCAGCATTGTTCCCGAGCGTTTCGCCGAAATAATGACGCAGCAGCGTGTGATGGGCGGAACGGTCGCATTGCTTGACCGCAACGGAAAAGTGGTGGCGCAGAGCCGGGCGCTTAAAACAGCCGTTGGCCAGTCAATCTCCAGGCCGCTTCTTGACGAGATCAGGAAAAGTGCCCAGGGTCAGCTGATGACCGCCACGCCGGACGAAAGTTCTGCGCTGGTGGTCTTCAATCGCTCGGCGTATTCCGGCTGGACGGTGATAAAGACGGTGCCGGATCAAAACCTGCTCAGTGATCTCTGGCGCCCCGTAGGCTGGCTATTGGGTGCATTGGCGCTGCTGCTCGGTAGCAGCTTGCTGCTTGCCTGGACCATGGGTGGCCGTATCAGCCGACCGCTGGCACGGCTGTCGAGCGCAGCGAAGCAACTGGACGCCGGTATTCCGGCTGAAATCGAAAAGACCGACGACTCGTACAAGGAAGTCAGGGTCTTGAGCGAATCGCTCAACGCCCTGTTGGGTAATCTGATGCAAAAAGAGGCGGATTTGACCGATCTCAATATCACGCTTGAAAGGCGGGTGGTGCAGCGAACGGCGCAGTTGAGCCGGGCCCTGGACACCGTGCGAGAAAGCGAGGAGCGCGTCAATACCATTTTGGAAACTGCGCAGGGCGCATTTGTCGCGGTTGACTTCAAGGGCCACATCACGGACTGGAATACCCAGGCGCAAAAAATGCTCGGCTGGTCGCGCGCCGAAATTCTGGGTGAGCCGCTGACAACGCTCGTGCCCGAACGCTTTCGCGGTCCGGTAGGGCAGGCGCTGCACGACTTCAACAGAACCGGCGTTGCGGACTTTGTCGACGCGCGGTTTGAACGGCTGTTGCTGACGAAGGATCGACGTGAGTTGCCCGTATCAGTGAGGATTGGCTTGATCAACCATGGCAAACTGAAATTTTTCAGTGCATTTCTCTACGATATTTCAGAAGCGAAGAAGGTGGAGCGCATGAAGAGTGAGTTCATCTCGACGGCCTCGCATGAGCTGCGCACACCGCTGACGGCGATTTACGCTTCGCTGGACATGCTCCACAGCGGCATGGGGGGTGAATTGCCGGCCGACGCCAGAGAACTGATTGGCATTTCGCTAAAAAGTGCCGAGCGCCTGGTGAGGCTGGTCAATGACGTGCTGGATGTCGAGAAAATTGAATCGCGCAGCATGGCCTACCACTGGGTGCCTCAACCGTTGCTGCCGCTGGTGGAGCAGGCCATCACCGCGACGCAAAGTTACGCCGATCAGTATCAGGTGCAGTTTGAGCTGAACGCAGCCGCCGAAGAAGCCGTGGTCAGCGTTGATGCAGACCGCATCATCCAGGTGATCGTCAACCTGCTCTCCAATGCAGCCAAATTCTCACCTGCCGGCGGGGCCGTTGTGCATGTCAATGTGCGGCAGTTGCCCGGCTCCGTGCGCGTTTCTGTCATGGACGCCGGCAGCGGCGTACCTGAGGCCTTCCGCGATCGTATCTTCCAGCGGTTTGCGCAGGTCGATGCCTCGGACAGGCGACAAAAAGGCGGTACCGGACTGGGCCTGAATATCTGCAAGAGCATTATCGAGGAGCATCAGGGCACGATTGATTTCGTGAGCGAGGCTGGCAAGGGTTGCGAGTTTTATTTCGATTTGCCGCTGGCGCCATTCGCATGAACTGCAAATGCAGTGAGCGGCATGGCTGCTGTCAAGGCGCTTTTGGCGCCTGGCCTACTCCCCTGCGCTTCATGTCGCCCCAGCTCGACTTGCCCCGGCTGGCCCAGCGATACAGCCCCAGCAAGCGCCACCACGAGTTGAGTTGCCGGTAGCCAAAGTTTTCCAGCACCACCATCAGTGCCAGCAGGGCCAGTTGCCGGAACCTGGGGTACATGTGAAAAGCCAGTTCCTCCAGCAGCAAGCCTGAAGCGGAGAGCAAAATCCCCAAACCGACCGCCATCACCAGAAAAGCCGTGAAGGCTTGCCACGAAATCAGGCCAAAGGCCCAGGCATAGGCCATGAAAAGGTAACCGGAGAGCTCGACGACCGGCCCAAGCCACTCAAAAAGAATCATGAAAGGGAAGGCCAGCCAGCCAGGCGCACCCCCGTTGCGACTGAACATCAGGCTCCAGTTGCTGCTCAGGCTCTCCGAGAGGCCGCGCTGCCAGCGCACGCGCTGGTTTTTCAGGGTTGTAAAGTCCTCTGGCGCTTCGGTCCAGCACACGGGTTCGGGTACAAATTCGATCCGGTAGCGCTGGCGCTGCTGCCTGAGCAGGCGGTGTATGCGTACCACCAGTTCCATGTCTTCGCCGATGGTGTTGCTGCGGTAGCCACCGACCGCTATCACCACCTCGGTCTTGAACAGGCCAAAAGCACCTGAAATGATCAGCATCGCATTGAGCTGTGACCAGCCCAGCCTGCCAAATAAAAAGGCTCGCAGATATTCGATCACCTGGAACAGCGCCCAGACATTGGCAGGCAGCCCGACTTTGGTCAGAAATCCATCGCTCACTTCGCAGCCGTTGGCGACCCGTACAGTGCCGCCGGTGGCGACAGTGCTGGCGTCGTTCAAAAACGGTTTGACAACCCGCTGCAGGCTGTCGCGCGCCAGGATGGAATCGGCGTCCACACCGCAAAAAAGCGGGTGACGCGCAGCGTTGATACCTGCGTTCAGCGAGTCGGCCTTGCCTCCGTTTTCTTTGTCGATGACCCGCAGATTCGGGTAGTGCATGGAGCGATACACGCCGCGAACTGGCTGGGTATGCAGCCCCTCGCGCTGCGCCTGTGGAAACGGCAGCAGCGAAAATTCCTGCTTCAGCACGTCCAGTGTGCTGTCTCTGGATCCGTCGTTGATGACGATGATTTCAAACTCGGAATAGGTGAGCTGAAACATCGAACGAATCGAGGCGGTGATGGTGGCCTCTTCGTTGTAGGCTGGAACCAGAATGCTGATACCGGGCTCCAGCCCGGTAAAAACCTGCGGCAGGTCATCCAGCAGTTTTTCCTGGTTATTGCGTTGAAGCGCAAAAATCGACAGAAAGTTAAGTGCGAGGTAGCTGCCGTTGAGTGCAACGAAATAAGCAATGATGAACCACGTCGTGTATTCGATCATGGGCTCTTCAACGCGTTTGCAGGCTTATGCGCCCAGGTCATGGCGTTCCGCCAGAACATGATCGAGCATCTCTACGGTCAGGGCCTCATGGGTTTGATGGCGCAGCGCCTGGAGTGCTTCCGGGCCAAAAAATGGCATGCGCGCCAGCGCCTGTGCGGCCTGGTAGCGAACCCACCACTGGCTGTCCTGCAGCAGCTGCTGCAAAGGCAAAATATCTGTCTCGTCGCCAAAGCTGCTCAGGAAGCGGGCTGCCTCCACGCGCACCCGCCAGTCGGGGTGTTGCAGAAAACGCCGTATTGTGGGCAGCAGGGGCAAGCCGGTGGCCAGATGCAGGGCAGCCACCAGGGCTTCGATTGAGCGGCTGCGGGCCAAAATCAAGAGCATGGTCTTGTGGGGGAGATCAAGACGCAGCGTATCGGCTAGCTGCAGGGCCCGCGGCCAGTGTTGCTGGTCTGCGGTGAGGATGCGCCTGGCCAGCTGCAGCCCGAACGCTCGGCGCGATTCACCCAGAAAACTCGCCACTTGGGTGATGCCCCAGTCGGTTCGCGTCAAAAAAAGCGGCAGCAGTCGTTCAGTGGCCTGCAGCGGGTCGATTCGGGTCATCGCCCGGGCGGCATGAAGCGAGGCCAGACTGTCTGGACTGCCGGCCTGCGCGGCCAGCGCTTCCCATGACGGCGCATCACGCAAATGCCCCAGCATCAAGGTGGCAAGCAGGCTTTCAGCCCGCCTGCCTTTCTTCAGAAGTCTGCGTGCTGTCACTTCGAAGCTCAGGCGCCGCGCCAGTTCGTTGAGCCTGTCGTTGGCAGAGCCCCGCAGCGATTCCTGCATGTAGTTCCAGAGCTTGAGAAAAAACAGCTGATCGCGTGCGCGCAGGACTGGCAACGAGACGATCCGGTCTGCTGGCTGGTCGCCCCCTACAGCCTCAAGCAGCAGAGGTCGCCAGATAGCGATGAAGTCTTGTTCGCGGCGCAGGTTGATGCGCAGCCTGAGCCGCAAAGACACGATGACCAGCACTAGCAGCAGCGTCAATCCGATGGCCGCCAAACCAACCTTGAAGGCAAATGCTGCGTAAGGATCAGAAAAGGAATTGAGCACCTAGACGAACGCTGTTTCGGTTATAAAAATTGCCCTGTCGGGTGCTGGTGACCGCGTAGTTGACAGCCCATTGCCGGCTTAAGCTGTGGCGGCCGAGCAGGGCGGTTGCGCGAACATCGGTTAGCAGCACGGTGCTGGCGTTTACCGATGTTGCTTCCTGGCCAGTGCTGAAAATGACGCCGATGTAACTGTTATCCCGGTAGTAGTAATAGCCACGTAATTCTGTGCTGCTGGAACTTGCTCCGAGCGCCCGTACGGGCCGCCAGGCGACCGAGGCGCTGAACGATGAAAAATAGTGCTCCAGCATCAGGCTGGCCTGGTTCACATTGGCCGCGTCATAACGCTTGCTGGCCAGGCCAGCATGAACCAGCCAGGCGGGCGCAAACTCGTACTGAAGCGTGCCGTCGATACCCTGCCGTGCCAATACCCTGTGCGAGGGGCTGATGCTGGCGGCCAGCATCGCGGTCAGCCGGTCGGTGAGGGGTGTTGCGTAGAGGCCGCTGATTTGCTGGTCGTCCAGGCCGAAGCGGCTGGTCTGGGTGAGGGTCAACTCCTTGACGTCTCGCTGACCGCGCTGCTGGTTGATCCGCAAGGAAAGTTCCTGCCAGTCGGTGCTGCCGTTGCTCAGGCGGCTGGACTCGGCGCCGAGTTCGACCTGCATCTGGGCGAGTTCGTTGTCGGCAGTAGCCGGCATGACCGTGGCAAGACTTAGAACCAATACCGCAAGAAATCCGGGGGATTTTTTCATGCGCTGGGTCTGGAAAGACGCTTGATGCGCGCCAGCAGTTCAGCTGGCTGAAATGGCTTCAGGATGTAGTCGTTGGCCCCGGCATGAAGAGCCCGGACGATGTCCTGTTCCTGTGTTTTGGCCGTCAGCATGATGACTGGCGTTGTCTTCCAGGCTGGCTGCTCCCGCAACAGTGCGACCAGTGCAAAACCGTCAAAAAAAGGCAGCATGACATCGAGCAACACGAGGTCGGGTGGGGCATTGTGCTCGATGAACTGCTTGGCCTCCCGGCCATCACGGGCGAGATGAACCGTGTATTTTTCGCGCTGCAGCATGAACTTCAGCAAATGGGAAATGTGTTCGTCATCCTCCACGATGAGAACCGAAGCCAGATTACTTGTACTTCGAGGTGTTGTCATGCTCTAGGTGGAAACCGCTGATGAAGAATCACGTTTGCTCCTCAGCGTTATCTGGTCAGGCCAGCCAACAGCAGCCAGCTGTTGCTTGAAAACAAAGGTGACGAGCCTTGACCCCGGCACTGGCTCCACAGTTAGGGCTGCTTGGTTCCCCATCTGACCCGGTTGGCCGCTTCACCATGCGGGAAGGCCCGTCGCTTTTGATTGTAAGGCAGGGCGCAATCCCTTTTTTGACACGCGGGTCTCGCCGGTGCGTTTCAGCCTGCAATTTAGAATGCCCGCATGTCTTACCTCGTCCTTGCCCGCAAATATCGTCCGCGAAATTTCTCTGAAATGGTCGGGCAGGCGCATGTCGTGCAGGCCCTTGGCAATGCGCTGAAGACGCAGCGGCTTCACCATGCTTATCTGTTCACCGGCACGCGGGGCGTCGGCAAGACCACCATCTCGCGCATTCTGGCCAAGTCGCTCAATTGCCTGGGCGTTGACGGGCAGGGCGGCATTACCGACCAGCCGTGCGGCGTGTGCCAGGCGTGTAGGGATATCGATAGCGGCCGGTTCGTCGACTACACCGAACTCGATGCGGCGTCGAATCGCGGCGTCGATGAAATTGCGCAACTGCTGGAGCAGGCGGTTTACAAGCCCGTCGTGGGCCGCTTCAAGGTCTTCATGATCGACGAGGTTCACATGCTGACAAACACGGCGTTCAACGCCATGCTCAAGACGCTGGAAGAACCGCCCGAATACCTCAAGTTCGTGCTCGCCACGACCGACCCGCAAAAAGTGCCGGCCACCGTGCTGTCGCGCTGCCTGCAGTTCAACCTGCGGCCGATGGCGCCCGAGACGATTCTGGAGCATCTGGTGCAGGTGCTGGCGCTTGAAAATGTGCAGTCTGAACCACAGGCGCTGCGCCTGCTCGCGCGTGCGGCGCGCGGCTCGATGCGCGATGCACTGTCGCTCAGCGATCAGGCGATTGCGTTCGGCTCGGGCCAGCTGATTGAGGCCAGTGTGCGCACGATGCTCGGCAGCGTGGACCGCAGCTACGTCTTTCGGCTGCTCGACGCGCTGGCCCGGGGTGATGGCCGCACAGTGGTGGAAACATCCGAGGCACTTCGCCTCAATGGGCTGAGCGCGGCGTCAACGCTCGAAGAGATGACGACGGTGCTGCAACGCATGGCGGTGCTTCAGGCGGTGCCCGACATGGCTGCGGGTGACGACGACACCGACCCGGAAATCGCCGAAACATCGCGGCTGGCGCGCGCAATGCCGGCAGACGAGACGCAGCTGCTTTACAGCCTGTGTCTGCATGGCCGCAGCGAACTGGGGCTGGCGCCTGACGAGTACGCGGGCCTGACGATGGTGCTGCTTCGCTTGCTGGCTTTCAAGCCGGCTGCAGCTCGTGCCAGTGCGCAGGGGAGCGCCGCCGAGCCGCCAAAAAAGTCGCTGCCTGAGGCGGCGAAAGCGCTTGCGCCAAGCGCTGCCGTGCCGACAGCGGCGGTGCGAAGTACTGCGGCGGCGGTGTCTGCGTCGCCGGCGTCCCCAACGCCGCCATTGGTTCCAAATTTTAAGGAAAACAAGCCTCTAGCCCAAGTAGAACTTGCGCAAGCAGCTACTAATTCAATAGCAGGTGTGGATGCGGCCTTGGTGACTGCAACGCATCCAGCGACTTCGCCGACAGCCGCACCATCGCTTGAAACGCCGGCTGATGCACAGCTCGGCAAGCTGTGGAGCGACACGGTTAACCAGCTGGTCGCCACTGAAGCGGTGGCCGCGCTGACGCGTGAGCTGGCGCTCCAGTCGCAGTTGTGCGGGCAGCCTGGCGGCGTCTGGCAACTGCGCGTTGAGCGCGAGTCGCTTGGCCAGGGCGCCACACGCGAAAAGCTTCAGCTGGCGCTGCAGGCCGCGCTGGCCAATGACGCCCTCACGGTCAGCGTCGAAATCGGCCCCGTCACTGACTCTCCAGCCCGCCGCAATGCGGCCGCGCTGGCAGAGCGCCAGCGGGTTGCCGAAGAAACGATTCACAGCGACCCGTTCGTGCAGGGCATGATTCGCGATTGGGGTGCCAAAATCGTGCCGGGCAGCATCAAGCCGATCCCATTTGCCGCGCCTGGGCCGATATGATCCGCAGCGTGACGCTTAAGTTGAATCCACCCATTTTCAGTACCCGAATTTAAAGGACAAATATGTTTAACAAAGGACAACTCGCCGGCTTGATGAAGCAGGCGCAGGCGATGCAGGAAAGCGTGAAAAAGGCGCAGGACGAACTGGCTTTTGTCGAAGTCACGGCAGATGCCGGCGCCGGCCTGGTCAAGGTGACGATGACCTGCAAACACGAAGTCAAGCGCATTGAAATCGACCCCAGCCTGCTGGCCGACGACAAAGACATGCTCGAAGACCTGGTTGCAGCCGCTTTTAACGCCGCATTGCGCAAGGCAGAAGAAGTGAGCGCGGAACGCATGGGCAAGCTCACCGCCGGCATGCCCGCGTTGCCGGGCGGGATGAAAATGCCCTTTTAATTCCTGAGAATTTTTCGGGGCAGACCGGCCGACGCGCGAAGCGCACGGGCGCTCTGTCCTCAAACGGTCCAATCGCCGAATCCCCGATTTTTGCCTCCCATTCAATGCCCGACTCCAACGCCCTAGAAGCCCTGACCCAGGCGTTAAAAAAACTCCCCGGCGTCGGTGTCAAGTCGGCCGCACGCATGGCGTTTCATCTGTTGCAGCATGACAAGCCCGGCGCGCTGCAAATAGCGCGGGCGCTGGAGCATGCGGTCGGCAGCATCAAGCATTGCATGCTCTGCAACACCCTTACCGAGCGCGAGGTTTGCGTCACCTGCAGCAACGCGCAGCGTGACCGCAGCAAACTCTGCGTCGTCGAAACACCTGCCGACCAGGCCGCACTGGAGCGCACGCTGGCCTACAAGGGGCTGTATTTTGTATTGATGGGCAAGCTCAGTCCCCTCGACGGCATCGGCCCCAACGACATCGGGCTGCAAAAACTGTTTGACCGTGTGGTGCCCAAAGACGCTGGCGGCGACGCGTTGCCACCTTCGTCGCGTGAAGTCCAGGAAGTCATCCTGGCTACCAATTTCACGGCTGAAGGTGAAGCCACCGCACACGTAATTGCCCAGGCGATGAAAAGCCGCGGCGTGCAGGTCACGCGGCTGGCGCGCGGTGTGCCGGTGGGCAGCGAGCTTGAATACGTCGACCTGGGAACGATTGCCCACGCGCTGGTAGACCGCCGCTAATTCGCCTGGCGCGACCTCGCACCTAAAATTAAAAATTTAAAAAAGAAGGCATCTGGAAAATGACGTTCGCACGCTTCACCATCGCTTACTGGTGTGTTCTGTTCGCGGCTATTTTGCCCATCGTCTGCGCCGGCATTGCCAAATCGGGCATGTTCACCACCGCGCCCGCCAAAGGTGGCTATGACAACCACAATCCGCGCGGCTGGCTGGCCCGTCAAAGCGACTGGCGCAGCCGGGCCAACGCAGCGCAGGCCAACACCTTTGAGGCGCTGCCTTTTTTCTTTGCAGCCGTCATCATTGCGCATCTGCTGCAGGCCGAGCAGACACGGCTTGATATTCTGGCGCTGATCTTTATCACGCTGCGCATCGCCTACGTCATCATGTATGTGGCCGATCTGGCCAAAGCCCGGTCAGTTATCTGGACACTGGGCTTGTTAGTGAATGTCGCGATTCTGTTTTCGGGTTATCGCTGAACCGTTCGGTCACCGGTCTTTCATCGGCCAGATAAGCAACTTTTTCATTGCGGTGCGCACTTGCAGGTAAGCGTAAGTAACCTCCACGTCATCATTGAGAATTTTTAGTAAAAACCCGCACGGGATGTTCCCGATGCGGCTTTGGTATGGCGCTCCTAAGCTTATGTTCAGAAATAAGAGGGAGTCGCATGAATCGCCGATCAACATTTTCCAGGCGTACTTTCGCCAGTGCGGGCGTTGTTGCGGCAGCCACCTTGGCCCTGCCAGAACTTCGTGCACAGCCGAGGCTGGAAAAATCGAAACTGGCATTGGCCGTAGGCGGCAAGGCTGCGTTTTATTACCTGCCCTTGACGATTTCTGATCAGCTTGGTTTTTTCAAAGCCGAAGGGCTCGACATTGAGATCAGCGACTTTGCCGGCGGTGCGCGCGCCTTGCAGGCGGTGGTTAGTGGCTCGGCCGATGTGTGCTCGGGCGCGTACGAACACACGATCAATCTGCAATCGAAAAACCAGATGTTTCAGGCTTTTGTGCTTCAGGGCAGGGCGCCGCAAATCGCGTTCGGTGTTTCCGTCAAAAGCATGCCGAACTACAAAACGATCGCCGACCTGCGCGGCAAGAAAATCGGTGTGTCAGCACCGGGCTCGTCGACCAATATGATGGCCAATCTGGTGCTGTCGCGCGGCGGGGTGAAGTCCAGCGACGTGAGTTTTATCGGCGTGGGCACGGCGGCCGGCGCGTTGCTTGCCCTGCGTTCAGGGCAGATCGACGCCATCAGCAATACCGACCCGGTTATGACCATGCTGGAGCAAAAAGGTGACGTGAAAATAATCAGCGACACGCGCACGCTCAAAGGTACGCTGGAGGTCTTTGGCGGCACCATGCCAGCGGCCTGCCTGTATGCGCATATGGAATTCGTCCAGAAAAATCCGAACACCTGCCAGGCCATGACCAACGGCATTGTGCGGGGTCTCAAATGGCTGCAAACCTCGGGCCCCGGAGACATCATCAAGACGGTGCCAGAAAGCTATCTGCTGGGTGACCGGGCTCTTTACTTGGCGTCCTTCAACAAGATACGTGAATCCATCTCGCTGGACGGCATCATTCCCGAAGATGGACCGCGCACCGCGCTCAAGGCGCTGGCAAGTTTTGATCCAGCCGTCAGGCCTGAGAAAATCGACCTTGCCAAAACCTATACCAACGAGTTTTCACGGCGGGCCAAAGAGCGGTTTCAGGCTTGAACGAGGGGACCTCTGTTCTGCCATTTGGACTTTGTCGCTGCCGTATCAGGCGGATATCTCGGTTCAGTGCGGGGCGTTGCGCCGGGCCAGAACCGCGCAGATATACCTGGAAAAAATCCTACCGTCCTACATAGGCGTGGTGTGCGGGAAAATAAAGTGCTTGTAACGTCAGTGCTACTGCATGCTGGTGCATGTAAGGCAGCAGGCGGGCACGTCCAAAAAGGAAGCACCATGAACTTTGCCGTAAGCATTGGCCCGATAGTCTCGCTGGTCGCAGGCATTCTGATTCTGCTGATTCCGAGGCTGCTGAACTACATCGTCGCGCTCTACCTGATCGTCATTGGTTTGATCGGGCTTTTTGGAGTCGGGTCGATAAAAATATAGTGCCTTGCCATTTAGAGCAAACCGTAACGGCATCGCCAATATGGCTATAAAGCATGGGTATTCAGCGTCGCTTTGATTTGACAACAGACTGGCTGCTGCTGCGCTTGACCGCTGCGACCTTGGGCGGAACGGATAAAGTATTGGCCCGTTTAGCTACACCGGCACGCGTACGACCCGCATTCGACACGCGATTGGTGACTGGCAGGAAAACCACGACCGATTGCCCGGACTTGAAGGCAGCCGAGGCAGACACTTTGTTCCAGCCCGCCACACTGGCGCTGCTTAATCCGTAGCGTTTTGCGATCGTGGCTACGGAATCGCCCTTGCGCGCCCTGACGCTGGTGCGACGCGTCACGACCTCGGGCGCGAGGGAAACCTGACCATTGTCGGCGACATGACTGGTCACGTCGATTTCGGATTTACCGGACCGCGGCACCAGAAGCGTTGAGCCGGCCTTGATCAGCATGCGGGGCGGAATATTATTGACACTGCGCAGATCGGCTTCGGCCATGCCCGTGCGCCGCGCCGCTTCCGTGGGGCTCATGGTGCTAGGGGCGGTCCAGGCGGTCCAGCTGGCGTATTGGCCTTTGCCGTGCGCGTCGAAATTGCGCTGAAATACGGTAGCGTTGTCCCAGGGCAGCAAAATTTGCGGTGTACCTGCAGCCAGAATCACGGGCCGGTGGGCCGATGGATTGAGCGCCTTGAAGTCTTCCAATTTGACGTCGGCCAGGCGTGCGGCAAGCACCACGTCAATATCCCGCGTGATCTGAACTTGCTGGAAATAGGGGTGGTTTTCAATCAGGGGAAGCTCGGCGCTGTAGGCCTGCGGATTGGCAACAATGTTTTTTACCGCCTGAAGTTTTGGTACATATTGCCGCGTCTCTGCGGGCATGCTGAGCTCGCTGTAACTGGTGCCCAGTCCAAGCTTCTGGTTTTTGGCGATGGCCCGGCCGACACTGCCTTCGCCCCAGTTGTAGGCAGCCAATGCCAGATGCCAGTCGCCAAACATGCGATGCAGTTTTTGCAGATAGTCGAGCGCTGCGCGGGTCGACGCCAGCACATCGCGGCGGTCATCGCGAAAAATATTCTGCTTCAATGAAAAGTCTTTCCCAGTCGCCGGCATGAACTGCCACATGCCGGCCGCTTTTGCACTGGACACGGCTTGCGGGTTGAAGGCACTTTCGATAAACGGCAGCAGCGCCAGCTCTGTCGGCATCTGGCGGCGCTCAAGTTCTTCAACAATGTGAAAAAGATACTTGCTGGACCGCCCGGTCATTCGCTGGATGTATTCAGGCCGGCTGGAGTACCACTGCTCGCGCTCGGTTACCAGCTCGCCCTGAAGGTCGGGCATGGCAAAGCCGCGCCGAATCCGGTCCCACAGCTCCTTGGGCGGCTCTGCTGCTGCAACTTGCCGCGAGCCGGTTTCACCTGGAGTGAGCGTCTGTAGTGGCCCGTCTGGCACCTGCCCCTGCTGGTTTTGCGCCGGATCGGGAATCAGCACCGGCACCGACGCAGTGCTGGGGCTGTTGGTACTCAGGACCGGATCGCCTGGCATACCCGGACGCGACGCGCAACCGGCCAGCACGGCAGAAAGGACGAGCAGGATTGCAAGAACGAGGCGGGGTCTGCAAAAAAACCGAGGCGACAGACGATGGGAGGGCCGAGAGGGATGGAAATCGAAGACGCAGAATGAGAAGGCGGAGCGGCAGGAAAGGGCGACAGGTAGTTGATGAAGTGTCATTTGTGTTGGTTTTTTATTGGCCGATTGCGGTTCATGCGCTCAATGCGGTGTGGGCGCCAGACGCCCGGGATGTGCTGCGGGGCACGGTTGCCATGCGGCGATTATCGGACTCGCAAGTAAACGGGCGGCGCAGGTCGGCTGAAACGGCCGGATACGTGCAACAGGCTGCGTTGCCGGCAAAAAGTGCGACCCGTTTTTTGGAACAACCCGCATACTGCTGCCGACGTGATGGCGCGTGACTAGAATTAACTTCAAATCGGGGCTGTGCACGGGGTGCGCAGCCATCACCGCCCTGGCATCGCCCGGGTTCACCACCAGTGCGTGTATGTCGTCGTGCAGCAAGCACAGGAGGTCGTTATCAGCCAATGCGGGAACGGGAATCAGAGACATGCGGTGGTTTGGATGAAGTCAAAAAGTATAGGTTTTGCAGATTGGCTAAAGACGCCTACCGGAGCCTACTTGCTCAACTGGGAGCGTACACAAATTGACCAGACCGTCGGCGATATTTTTGGCTATCACGCATTGCAACTCGGTCTGCCTCAACTCGATGCGCTTCTGGTCAACCGCATGCCACACAAATGGCTGGCGCTGGAAACTCTGCCGCCGCCCACACCGATGTTTTCTCAAAACATCAAAGAGCTGGAACCTACCGGACAGCACAGTATTGGGACAGCCGGGCCGGCGCCAAGTTCCCGCAAAGTTGCCTTCCTGACGGATTCCGGTGCATTGCCTTTTCCGGAAAGCAGTCTGGATCTGGTCGTGCTGCCGCACACGCTGGAACTCGGATCCGACCCGCACGCTACCCTGCGCGAGGTCGAGCGCGTGCTGGTGCCGGAGGGCAGGGTGGTGATCAGTGGCTTCAATCCGGTCAGCCTCTGGGGGTTGGGCAGACGCCATTACCGTTCCCCCGATATGGCTACTGTGCGGCCACCCTACCTTCCGGGCACGAGTGAGTTCATTGGTTATTGGCGCCTTCGTGACTGGCTCCGGCTGCTCAATTTCGAGGTGGAGTCAGCCCACTTTGGTTGCTATCGACCGGCATTTCGCAGTCAGAAGTGGCTTGATCGTTTCCAATGGATGGACGCAGCTGGCGAACGTTGGTGGCCCATTTTCGGTGCTGTTTATTTTCTCGGCGCTGTCAAACGCGTACATGGTGTTCGGCTACTAAATCCCGGCTGGAAAACGCGTAAGGTTCCGGCGGCAGCGCCAGCAGTCGTCGCCAATAAAAATCAGATTGACGGGTGCACTCCGAAAACCTGATTCATTGTTAATTGGCGCTGTCTGCGAACCCTCAATGTCGCGCTGTTTTTATCACTTTCTTTGAGACCAAGACCACACATGAGCAAGCCATCGGCAAGCGCTGCATTTCAGCAAACAGTCGTCATTTACACAGACGGAGCCTGCAAAGGAAACCCGGGACCCGGCGGTTGGGGGGCCTTGCTGATTAATGGCGATGCCGAGAAAGAACTGTTTGGCGGCGAACTGGGCACCACCAACAATCGGATGGAAATGACAGCAGTCATCGAGGCCCTGGCCGCACTGAAAAAGCCCTGTTATGTGACGCTTTATCTGGACAGCGAATATGTTCGCAAAGGCATCACCGAGTGGATCCACGGCTGGAAAGCGCGGGGCTGGCGCACGGCTGCAAAAGCGCCAGTGAAGAATGTCGATTTATGGCAAAAGCTTGACGCGCTGCTTGCCTCCAGTGACCACAAGGTCGACTGGCGCTGGGTGAAGGGTCATGCGGGCGACCCGGGCAACGAGCGCGCCGATGCGCTGGCAAATAAAGGGGTAGAGCGTGCCTTGGGGCGCCTGTGACGTGCCAGATGTTTTGGGGTATACCCGCAATACGAATGCACGGTCAGGCGTGATTTTGGATGCACCATAAGCGTACTCACCACATTCCCTTGTTTCACCCACGGGCAGTGCGTGTAAAGCGGCGGTAAATCTGCCAAACGCTCACTGCGGGGATCCAGTTTTGACGCCCCGCGTCAGCGCCTGTGCTGCTACATTGCGTCTTGTCGGTGGTGTTCAATCATCCGGTTTTTTCATGGCCCCAAAAGCAATCTACACAGTCATCGCCGTGGTGGGCATTGCCGCAGCTTCGACCGCCGCCTGGTGGTATCAGCAGCCGCGATCCGGCGTCAGCGTGAGCAACGGCGTTGATCGGCTCTCCGCTGCTGCATCCGAGTCGCCAACTGCATCCGTCAGCGCGCCAGCAGGCCAGCCTGTTTCTGTTGAAGTAGCAAAAGTCGACATTGTCCGATTGCTGGATGACACGCAGGCGATTGGCAGTCTGCGTTCGCGCCGGAGCGTTGTGCTCAGGCCGGAAGTCAGCGGGCGCATCACGCAGCTTAATTTCACTGACGGTCAGCGGGTACAAAAAGGTCAGGTGCTGGTGCAGTTCGACGACCAGCTGCAACTCGCGCAGGTCCAGCAAAGCCAGGCGGAACTGTCGATTGCGCTGGCCAACCAGAAGCGCAATCAGGAGCTGGTAGCACAGGGCTTCATCAGCCAGCGCTCACTGGATGAAAGCTCGGCCAATCTGCAGGTCGCACAGGCCAAACTCTCACTGGCAAAAGCCACAGCGGCGCGGCTGAAAATTCTGGCGCCGTTCGATGGCATTGTCGGTATTCGCCTCGTCAATGTGGGGGACTACCTCAAAGACGGCGCCGACATTGTCAACATTGAAGACATCGATGTAATCTACGTTGATTTTCGTCTGCCCGAACGTTTTCAAAGCAAGGTCAAACGGGGCCAGACGGCTGTGCTGGATATCGATGCGCTTCCGGGCCGCGGCTACACGGCCGAGCTGCAAGCGATTGATCCCCTGATTGACGCGAATGGCCGCTCCATTGGCATTCGCGGCTGTGTCGATAACCGGCAGCTGCAACTTCGTCCGGGCATGTTCGCTCGCGTCAACACCATTTTTGGCGTGCGGGAAAACGCGCTCGTGATTCCCGAAGAGGCGATTGTTCCGGAAGGCGGCAAACGTTATGTCATCAAGCTGGTCGATGCTGCGGACGGTAAAACGCGCACCACCCAGCGGATTGAAGTCAAGGTCGGGCTTCGCAGCCTCGGGGCGGTGGAAATTGTGGCGGGGCTTGAGGCGGGAGACACCGTGGTGACGTCGGGACAACAGCGGGTGCAACGTGACGGCAGCCCCGTCATCGTGGTGGAGGTGGCCGGCCGCAGCGGTCGCGGCGCCGCCGAAAAACCAGCGACCGTTGCGCCTGCTGCAGATTCAGGAAATACACGTCTTGCAGGCCTCAATCCCTGTGGTATTTCGACACCCGGCGCGACCTCCAGCGGCAAACCGGCAGGCAGGCGTGAAGCGCCCGAGCGCAGCCCTGAGGCACCCACGCCGCGCGACCCAGCTTGAGGCTCAAAGTTGAAGCATCGCAATAAAACGCCGGTAAATCGCTGACATGCAACTCGCAGAAATCTCCATTCGCCGGCCGGTGTTTGCCACCGTGTTGTCGCTGCTCATCGTGCTGGTGGGTGCGGTCAGCTTCAACCGGCTGACGGTGCGCGAGTATCCCAAAATTGACGAGCCGGTCGTGACAGTGAGCGTGCGTTACGCCGGCGCCTCGGCCGAGGTCATCGAGTCCCAAGTGACCAAACCTCTTGAAGACTCGATTGCCGGCATCGACGGGGTAGATGTCATCACCTCGATCAGCCGCGCCGAACAGGGTCAGATCACGGTGCGTTTCCGGCTTGAAAAAGATGCCGATTCAGCCGCAGCCGAAGTGCGCGACCGCACGTCGCGGGTACGCAACCGCTTGCCGCAGGCAATTGAAGAGCCGGTCATCTCAAAAGTTGAAGCCGATGCTTTCCCGGTCATTCAGGTCGGGTTTTCTAGCGAGTCGCTGAGCGCGCTCGAGATCAACGATCTGGTCAACCGGATAGTCAAACCGCGCCTGCAAACCGTGACCGGCGTCGCCGATGTGCGCGTTTTTGGCGAGCGTAAATACGCCATGCGCGTCTGGCTGGACTCCGACAAGATGGCCTCGTACCGGCTGACGACGCAGGACGTTGAAGATGCCATCAGGCGCAGCAACCTTGAACTGCCGGCCGGCCGCATTGAATCGCAGCAGCGCGAGTTCACGGTCACCTCACAGACCAATCTGGTCAGGCCGGGCCAGTTCGGTGACATCGTCATCAAGAACGTCAGTGGCTTTTCGGTCAAGGTGCGCGATGTGGCGCGCGTGCAGGAAGGCGCAGCCGATGAACGAACGGCTGTGCGTCTGAATGGCCGTCCGGCAGTGGCGGTTGGCGTCATTCGCCAGGCCACCGCCAATCCGCTGGATTTGTCCAAGGGCGTGCGCGACGTACTTCCGAAGCTCAGGGCCGACTTGCCCGCCGACCTGCGGGTTGAAATCGCCAACGACAACTCGGTGTTCATTGACCGCTCGGTGAAAAATGTCTACCGCACTATCGTCGAGGCGGTGCTTCTGGTGGCATTGGTGATATTTGTTTTCCTGCGCACCGTGCGCGCGTCCATTATTCCCATCGTCACCATACCGGTCAGCCTGGTCGGCACGTTCGCCCTGATGGCGCTGGCCGGCTTCACCATCAACACGCTGACGCTGCTGGCGCTGGTGCTGGCCATCGGGCTGGTGGTGGACGATGCCATCGTGATGCTGGAAAACATTTTCCGCCATATCGAAGAGGGCATGGATCCGTTTTCAGCCAGCATCAAAGGCGCCCGCGAAATCGGTTTTGCCGTGGTGACGATGACGGCGACGCTGGTGGCCGTGTACGCGCCGCTGGCATTCACGCCGGGTCGCACTGGCCGGCTGTTTGTTGAATTTGCGCTGGCGCTGGCCGGTGCCGTCGTGGTGTCTGGCTTTGTTGCGCTGACGCTCACGCCGATGATGTGCTCGCAATTGCTCAGGCACAACCCCAAGCCGAATCGATTTGACCGATTCATGGAACGCGTCCTGACGTCGGTTTCCGACCGGTACGGTAACGCGTTGCGCTGGGTGGTGACAGCGCGGTTTGGGTCTTCGAAGGCTGCAGGGCGCAGCGGTTTCGGCAGCCGCCTGGCGGGCTTTGCGTTGCAGGCGCGCTGGCTGGTGGTGGCCGTGATGCTGTTTTGCGCAGCGGCCATCGCGCTGATTTTTCCCACCATGAAGCAGGAACTGTCGCCGCTGGAAGACCGCGGCGTGATTCTGGCCAACGTCAATGCGCCCGACGGCGCAACGCTCGAATACACCAACCGCTATGCGCAGGCACTCGAGGAGATGGGCAAGCCATTCAAGGAGTTTGACCGGATTTTTGCCAACGTCGGCAACCCGACTGTGGCGCAGGCCAGCGTGGTGTATCGCACGGTGGACTGGGACAAGCGCACGCGCTCGACCATCGAGATGGCGCGTGAACTGCAGCCTAAATTCAACGCGCTCCCTGGTGTCACCGCATTTCCGATCACGCCACCATCGCTCGGCCAGGGCTTTCGCGAAAGACCGCTGAATTTCGTGGTTCAGACCTCTGACAGCTACCAGAACCTGAGTCTCGTCGTGCGGCAGATGCTCGATGAGATCGCCAAAAACCCGGGCATCGTGTCGCCCGATGTCGATTTGCGACTGAACAAGCCCTCATTGCGGATTGATATCGAGCGCGACAAGGCCGCCGACCTGGGTGTCAGCGTGGAAGTCGTCGCCAAGGCGATTGAGACGCTGCTGGGTGGCCGCAACGTGACGCGCTACAAGCGCGATGCCGAGCAGTACGACGTGATCGTGCAGACGCAGGCCAGTGGCCGCAGCACGCCGGAAGACATTGACCGCATTTATGTACGCGGAAAAAACGACGCGATGATTCCGCTGTCAGCGCTGGTCAAGGTGCGCGAAAGCGTGTCCCCGCGCGAGCTCAACCATTTCGGTCAGCGCCGTTCGGTATCGATCACCGCCAGCCTGTCGGCTGACTATTCGCTCGGCGAGGCGCTCACGTTCATGAACCAGGCCGCTGGCAAGGTGCTGAAACCGGGTTACAGCACCGATTTGAACGGCACCTCACGCGAGTTCAAAAATTCGCAGGGTGCGCTGGCCATCGTCTTCGTGCTGGCGCTGGTATTTATTTTCCTTGTGCTTGCAGCGCAGTTCGAAAGTTTTGTTGATCCGCTGGTGATCATGCTGTCGGTGCCGCTGTCGATGATCGGTGCGCTGATGGCGCTCAAATGGTCAGGTGGCTCGCTGAACGTTTACTCGCAGATCGGCCTGATAACGCTGGTCGGCCTGATTACCAAACACGGCATTTTGATCGTCGAATTCACCAACCAGCTGCGCGGGCAGGGTATGGAGATGATCGACGCGCTGGTGAAAGCCTCTGCGCAGCGCCTGCGTCCGATTTTGATGACCACAGGCGCGATGGTGCTGGGTGCGGTGCCCCTGGCGCTTGCCGACGGCGCGGGTGCCGAAAGCCGGCGGCAAATCGGCTGGGTGATTGTGGGTGGCATGTCGCTCGGAACACTGCTGACGATATTCGTCGTGCCGACCATGTACACCTTGTTTGCGCGGCGGAAAATTCCGGGCGCCAACAAGAAAGTGGCCAAAGAGCAGCCGGATGATCCTATGCTGCATCCAGATTACGTAGCCAAGTAAATTGGTCGTGGTTAGGTAGCCGCGCTTGGCCTGCGTTGATGAAGTGCAATTTTCCGCCGGGCCGTCCCAAGGAAAATTAGCCCCCTCGGGGGCAGCGCATTACGCAGAGCGAAAAGCGTGGGGGCTAGATCACTCCATCAAACATCAGCACGTCAATTTCATCGCCTTGCGCGATGTTTCCCTGGCCGTGGTGCAGCACCATCAGGCCGTTGGCCTCAGCCATTGAACGCAGTACACCCGAGCCCTGGCTGCCGGTGCTTTTGACTTGCAGTGATCCGTCTGCAGCCGTCGATACCCAGCCGCGCTGGTATTCGGTGCGACCCGGTTTTTTGCGGATCGCCTCCAGGCTGCGTGCCTTCAGCAGCGGTGGCGCGGCAGCGCTGGCACCCATCATCTGCAGCAGTGCAGGGCGCACAAACGCGAGAAACGTCACCATCACCGCG